>JBEBGT010000573.1:0-2708 GCA_040081365.1 Candidatus Eiseniibacteriota bacterium
CCGCACCTCGAGCTCCACCACGCTCGCCACCCAGCGCGCCGCGTGCGCGGCCGCGAGCGCCTGAGCGAGCACACGATCGCCATCCACGCCGGCGCGTTCGCTGTGCATCACCGCACGCCACGCAGCGGCCAGCGGTCCCAGCGCGGCGAACGCCGAGTCGGCGCGCGCACGCAGCGCGGGCCAGCCCACCGCGGGCGCATCGGCCGCGAGCGCCGCCGCCGCCAACGCGCGGAACTCGGCAGCGCGTGCGTCGTAGTCGCGCTCGATCGGCGCCGCCAACTCGGCACGCGCCACGTAGGCGAGTGCGTGATAGCGCCCGTGCCGCAGCCGGCGCGCGCGTTCGTCGAGGCGGATGCGCTCGGCATGCGCGAACGTGGTGCGCGACTCGATCGCCGACTCGAGCGCCTCGCTCTCGCGGTGCACGCCGGCGCTCGTGCTGGAGCGCGCGCGAGCGGTGAGCACGGCCGAGAGCTCCGAGCTCACCTGCGCGGCCACACCGGCGCGCGCGCGCGACTCGGCCTCGGCGAAGCCGGACTCGCTCACGCCCTCGGCCACGACGAACGCGGACTCGGGGTAGCGCGCGGACGGCAGCGCCGAGCCACCGCGCGCGAGCCCGGCCGCGCACCCCCAGCCGGACCACGGCAGCACGGCCAGCACGCACAGCGGTGCTGCGCGCCATCTTGCCCCGCGACTCCACACGATCGTGCTCCTCCCCGTTCGCACACGGCCTTCGCTCCGGCGACACCGGGAGTATCGGTCGCGGCCGGGCGCGCCGGAGCCCGGCCCCGAACGTGCGCGGCGCACCTGCCAGCCGCGCCCAGCGCGGCGGGAACACCCCCTCAAGAATCCGGTCGCGCTGGCCGAGAACCTGTTCAAGGCCGGAGGACCGTCCGGCTCGCAGCGCGTGTTCCTCCATCCGTCAGGAGCCCGTCGTGGAGATCTCCAACCTCATCGTCGCCCGCTACGTCGATGGCCGCGTCTTGAAGGGCGTGACCCGCGATTTCTCGCCCAACCGCGGCATCTTCCATGTCGACGTGCAGGACGGCACCCCGGCCGTGGAGCTGCGCTTCAAGCAGCTCAAAGCGCTGTTCTTCGTGCGCACGCTGGAAGGCGACCGCGCGCGCGAGGACGTGCGCGGCTTCGTGCATGGCCCCGCCGAGACGCAGCACGGCAAGAAGATCGCGGTGCGCTTCCGCGACGGCGAGTTCGTGTGCGGCTACACGCTGTCGTGGTCGCCCGATCGCGAGGGCTTCTTCCTGTTCCCCTCCGATCCGAACGGCAACAACCAGCGCATCTTCGTGATCACGGGCTCGACGCTCGAGATCAAGGCCGGTCCGGCCGCCGAGGTGCTGGCGCAGCGTGTGCTGAGCGACGCGCCTGCAGCGGGTCCCGCGCCCGCCGACTCACCCGCGGGTGGTGCGCCGCGCTCGAACGTCTCGCCGTTGCCGAACCCGACGCCCGGCCCCGCATTGGGCGGCCGCCGGCCGAGCGGGTTCATCCCGCGGCCGCCGCGCGGGGGCGCGAACCAGCGCCGAACCGGCACGGACTAGCACGTTCGCAGGATCGAATGTACAGGGGCGCTGTCCGGACACGGGCGGCGCCCCTATCGTATTCCCGGCGGCTCGCCCCGGTACACGAACGCCCACCTCGCGGCGGGCGTACGGAACGTCGGGCCGAAGCGAACTCGCTTAGCGGCGCTTCTTCTTCGCGGCGGCGGCCTTCTCGGCCTTCTTGCGCGACGCCTGCTTGCGGAGCTTGCGGCGAAGGCGGTGCTTGTAGGCGGTCATGGGACTCCTGGAAGCCTTGGGGGTTCAGCGAGCGGACCCGCGCGTCACCGTGACGCGCGACCGCGTGACTCTACCCTCCCACCGGGGCGCGCACAAGCGCGCTAGAAACTGGTGACGCTGGCACTGTCCGGACGGGCCGCGGGGCTGCGCAGCCATCGCACGTAGGCCCACAGCGCGGCGAGGTCGCCATCGGCCAGGTGGCGCTCGTAGGCCGGCATGTGGAGCCGGGCGCGGTCCAGGAAGAAGCGCGCCGCGACGTTGCCCTTGAAGCGCTCCGACACGCCATGACGCACCCACTCGCCGAACTCATGCTCGTCACGCACCAGTTCGGCGAAGTCGTCGCCCTCCCAGGCCGGGACGTAGCCCTTGAACGAGCCCGGGTTCGGTGGCGACAGTCGGCCGCCGAGCCCATGGCAACCCGTGCAGCCCAGCGCCTTGGCGCGATCGCGTCCGGCGAGTGCCAGCGAATCGCCCGGTTCGGGGCTCTCGCTCACCGCCATCACGTAGGCCACGAGCGAGGCGACCTGCGCGTCGGACAGTGCGCCGCGGTAAGCGGGCATCTGGAGCGCGCCTGCGGCGCGGGCCTTCTGCCACGACTCGCTCACGCGCTTGCCCGGTGTGCCGCCATCCAGGATCCAGGCGCGCACACCGGCGGCATCGTCGGCGTACATCATGAGGTCGCCCGCGAACGTGGGCACGGTCTTGTCGGTGCGGCCGGGATTCGCCGCGCCGCGCGTGCCAGCGGCACCGTGGCACGTGAAGCAGCCTTGCTGCTCCGCCAGCCGGCGGCCCTGTTCGGCCGGTGACAGCCGCGGACGAGTGAGGAACCCGAACGCCGCCACCGCGATCGCGACGGCGAGCGCCAACCCCTGGTTCAGTCGCATGCGGCGAGCACTCCCGGAAACGCCACGCGCGCGAGGC
>JBEBGT010000085.1:0-10136 GCA_040081365.1 Candidatus Eiseniibacteriota bacterium
CCGGAGGTTCCCGTATGGCCCCATCCCCGTCCGGCGCCGGCTTCGCGCTCACGCTCGAACGCGACTACAAGACGACGCCCGCGCGCCTCTTCGAGGCGTTCACGTCACCCGAAAAAGTAGCGCGCTGGTTCTGCCCCACGGACGACTACGTCTGCACGGTGCATGAGCTCGATGCGCGCGTGGGCGGGCGGTTTCGCTTCTCGATGAAGCACAAGGGCGGCAACGTGCACACCGCGAGCGGTACTTACGAAGAGGTGACGAACCCCACGCGGCTCGTGTTCTCGTTCTTCTGGGAGAGCAACCCCGCCGCCGGTGACTCGCGCATCACCGTGTCCATCGCGCCGCACGGCGACGTCACGCGCCTGCACTTCGTGCAGGAGAACCTGGCCACGGCCGACGCTCGCGACCGCAACAACGCCGGCTGGGCCGGTTGCTTCGAGATGATGACCCGCCTGTTCTGATCTCCCCTGTGGTTCCCCGCTGCACCTGTTCCCGAGGAGGCACCCATGTCGACCACCGCTGCACCGATGACCGAGCTGTCCAAGTACATCGAGACGTTCGAGCGCGAGTACCAGGGCACGTTGCGTGTGCTCAAGGCATTCCCCGCCGACAAGGCCACGTTCAAGCCCACCGAACGCAGCACGCCCGCGAATCAGGTGGCGTGGACGCTGGTGATGTCGCAGCACGTCGTGCTGCCGATCCTCACCGAAGCGGCGCTCACGCCGCCCAAGGACCTGCCGCCGGCTCCCACCGACTGGAACGCGCTGGTCGCGGCGTTCGAACAAACGCATGCCGGTGTGATGGCGAAGCTGAAGGCGCTGGACAACGCCACCTACCAGAGCACGATCGTCATGATGGTCGGCCCCGGCGGCGCCACGGCACCGATGCGTCGCGCCGACGTGCTGTGGATGATGCTGTACGACACCATCCACCACCGCGGCCAGTTCTCGGTGTACCTGCGCGCGTCGGGCGCCAAGGTGCCCAGCATCTACGGCCCGAGCGGCGACGAACCGTGGTCGTGAGCTTCACCACAGCCTGAAGACACCGAAGCCCCCGGCGGGAGCGATCCCGGCCGGGGGCTTCGTGTGTGTGCGAAGTCCCATCATGACGACGGAATCTCGGCTGTCGGGCGCCCTCACCGGTCATCAGGCTGTGAGTGTCAACCGAGGGTTGCCACTGGCGCTGCCGCAGCTCGTCAATTCCGGTTCGTGCGCGCCACACCACGCGATTTCAGTGTTGCGCCGTCGGCTGCCCCCCTAGACTTGGAACATCGAAGTCCGGGCATCCTCCCCGATCGCCCGACCTCCCGGTCACTCCCCCAGGCGTCCGGGTCACACGCCACCGACATGGGGACTCCGCCATGCGCACTCACTCTCAGCACCTCGCATCATCCCTCACCCTCGCGCTCATCCTGATCGCCGCCGCAGCGTGCGCGACTGCCGTGCACGCGCAGGACGGCACGTGGTCGCGACTGCCGGCCACGTCGCGCGTGCACTATCACTCTTTGATCCGTGACCCCGTGCGCGACCGTCTGATCCAGTTCGGTGGCACCGGCCCCAATGGCAACAGCAATGAGACCTGCGTGCTCGATCAGGGTGGCGATCCCGTGTGGGCGGTGTTCCCCACGCCGGCGGCGTCGCGCCCCGTTGCACGCTACGGGCACTCCGCTGTGTACGACCCCGTGCGCGATCGCATGCTGGTGTTCGGCGGCAACTCGACCTCGGGCGTGCGCAATGACGTGTGGTCGCTGTCGCTCTCGGATCCGCCGAATTGGACGCAACCGGGCACGCTCGGCACGCCACCACCGCCCCGCTGGGGTGCGGCCGCCATCTACGATCCGGTTCGCGACCGGCTGTTGATCATGGGCGGCAACACGTCGGCCGGCAGGCTCAACGACGTCTGGGAGCTCGCGCTCTCCGGCACCCCCACGTGGACGCAGCTCACGCCCACCGGCACGCCGCCTTCCACCCGTTGGGGGCACTCCGGCGTGTACGACGCCGTCAACGACCGCATGCTGGTGTTCGGGGGCAGCACGACTCCCGCGAGCAACCAACTGTGGGCGCTGTCCCTTGCCGGCACACCGGCCTGGACCCTGCTCAGTGCGAGCGGCACGGCACCTGCCGCGCGCTTCGGGCACGCCGCCGAGTACGACGCGGCGAACCAGCGCATGCTGCTGTTCGGTGGCTACGACAACACGAACTACCTGAACGATGCGTGGCAGTTGTCGTTGAACGGCTCCCTCGCGTGGGCCTCGCTCGGCGCGCTGGGCCCCGCACCGGCGACACGGACCGGCGCGCCGTGGGTGTTCGATGCCCCTCGGAACCGGCTGCTGTTGTTCGGTGGCTACGCGGCCACCGACGACACCGACGACCTGTGGACCCTGAGCCTCGCTGGCACCGCGCAGTGGCAGCAGCTGGTACCCGGTTCGAGCGCGGGCCCGTGGCGCTACACGCACCGGGCGGTGATCGACTGGGTGGGCCGCCGCATGCTCATCCTGCAGGGCTTCACCGGCCAGTTCCTGGATGACGTGCGCGCCTTCGACCTGGATGGCGTCCTGAGCTGGACCACCCTGAATCCGCTCGGCACGCGGCCGGCCGCGCGCCACAGTCATTCGGCGATCTTCGACCTGGCCCGCAACCGCATCGTGGTCATCGGCGGGATCTCCTCGAGCTTGGGCACCACGTTGAATGATGTCTGGGCGCTCTCGCTGGGCGCCACGCCCACTTGGACCCGGCTCACGCCGACCGGTTCGCCCCCGAGCCGGATCTCCGGGCACGCGGCGGCCTATGACCGCGTCAACGACCGGATCGTGTGCTTCGGCGGCTCGCTGTTCCAGCCGGGGTCCTCGAGTCCGGTGTGGACGCTGTCACTCGCGGGCGACGGCCACTGGGAGCCGCTCGTACCCGGCGGCGTGGGTGCCCCGAGCAATACCGAGAACCCCACCGGGATCTACGACGACGCGCACGCCCGCATGATCGTGCAGAGTGGCGCCGAGATCTGGGAACTGTCGCTGGGCGCCGCTCCGGCTTGGCATCAGCGTCCGGGGCTCCCGCAAGCGCTGTCCCATGCGTCGATGGCGTACGACCCGGCCCGCGACCGAGCGCTGGTCTTCGGCGGGTTCGGCCCGAGCTTGAACCTGATGCAGGACACGTGGGCTCTGCCGCTCGGCACCTTCACGTTGCCCACGTTGTTGGCCACCCAGGGCGCCCCCCCGGCCGGCCGCGCGGATCACACGTCGGTGTTCGACCCGCTCACCAACCGCATGATCGTCTTCGGCGGCTTCGGGCTGACCGATACCGATGTGTGGGCGCTCACGGTACCTGGCCCCATCCTCGATCCGCTCGATGCACCGCCGCCAAGTCGGGCCTCTGCGCTGCAGCTGGCACCCGCCTACCCGGACCCGGCGATCTCGAGCGACGTGCACATCGACTTCACGCTGCCCCAGGCCACGCACGCGTCGCTGCGCGTGTACGACGTACGCGGGCGGTTGGTGCGCACGCTCCTCGACGGCACGTTGCCCGCGGGCCCGCAGCGCACGCGCTGGGACCGCCGCGACGCCGCCGGCCTGCCCGCCGATGCCGGGCTCTACTTCTATGAGCTGCGCACCGCACGCGAGCGGCGGACCGGACGAGTGGCGATCATCCGATAGCCCTCGCGCCACGCACGAAGCCCCCGGCGGGAGCGATCCCGGCCGGGGGCTTCGTGCGTGTGTGCGCGGCGCTAGAGGAGCGCGAGGCCCATGCGCGCTTGCACATCGAGGAGCACCTGCAGCATCGCCAGGCTCACGATGCCGGCGATCACGTCGTCGGCGACGATGCCCCAGCCGCCGGGCAGATGCTGTGCTTCGCGCGCGCCCAAGGGCTTCCAGACATCGAAGATGCGGAACAGCACGAACGCCGCCACGAATGCGCTCACGCGATGCGGGCAGAACAGCAGGGTGATCGCCTGGCCGATGGCCTCGTCGACGCAGATGGGGCCGGCGTCGTGGCCCAGGTCCTTCTCGCCCTCACCGGCGGCCCAGACCGCGATGCCGGTGCCCAGCACGAGCAGCGCGAAGAACACCGGCAGCGACGGGACGGGCGTGAACCAGCCGATCGCACAGATGAGCGCGCTGCCCGCGGTGGCGGGTGCAACGGGCGACAGTCCGGCGGGTCCCAGCATGGCGAGCCACGTGGCCGGGCGCTTCGCGTTCCGGATGGTGGCCGCGGGATCGGTGAACTTCATTCGGGGCGCGTCGGGTCGGGACTGCTCGCGGTGTCCTGCGCGCGTGCGGGCGGCGTGAACGCGGCGGGGCCTGGCGCCGGCGGTGCGGCGGGTGCCGGCGGCGGAACCGCGGGGCGCGCCGCCGGAGCCGGGCGCGGCGTGAACGCGGGTGCCGCGGGCACCGTGCGCGCGGCGGGGCGCGCGGCGAACGGCGTGGACGGAGCCAGCGGGCGCGGAGCGGGTGCGCTCGCGGGTGCTGGGGCCGGCGTGCGCGCGCTGGCGGGCGCGGGCCGAGGTGCGAATGCGGGAGTCGCAGCCGGCGCGGCGGGCCGTGCGGGCATCGCAGGGCGTGCGGGCGCGGCCAGCGGCGGCGCGATCGCGGGCCGCGATGGGGCGGAGCCGAACGCCGCGCTGGGCCGGATGCTCGTGGCGGGCGTGCTCGACGGTGCCGCCGGCGCGCTCGCAGGCGCGGCCGCCGCAGCCGGAGCCGCGGGCGCGCCCATCGCCGGCGTGTTCGCGATCGCGGGCGCGGCCGTGGGCGCGCTGCCGGTGCCCAGGCGTGCGAGCACCGCCTTGCACGCGGCCCGCAGCGTCTCGGACACGCCCACACCGGTCGACGCCACCGCTTCGTACTCCGGCCAGCCGTTCACGTTGAGCGTCTTCTTCAAGCGCTCCACCGGGATCGTCACCGGCAGGTCGCGCTTGTTCCACTGGAACACCCACGGGATACGGCTCAACGCCGGCCCCGAGATGCCCAGCGTGCGCAGGTGCTCGTTCAAGTCCGCCAGCGATTCGCGATTGGCGGCCTCGCGCGACGGGTGCGAGTCGGCCACGAACACCAGGCCGTCGACGCCCTGCAGCACCGCGCGTCGTGACAGCTTGTAGTAGACCTGCCCGGGCACCGTGTAGAGGTGGAAGCGCGTGAGGAAGCCGTTCACCTGCCCGAGCTCGATGGGCAGGAAGTCGAAGAACAGCGTGCGTTCGTGGTCGGTCGCGATCGAGATCATCTTGCCGCGCCGCTCGGGCGGCAGCTTGTCGTGCAGCGAGCGCAGGTTGGTGGTCTTGCCACACAGCCCGGGCCCGTAATACACGATCTTGAAGTGGATCTCGTGCGTCCGGTGATTGATGAGCGCCAAGGTGCACGACCTTTAGGACGGCCGGGTGGACTACTCGCCGAAAAGCGCGTCGACCTCGCTGGCGGCGGCCGCGGCGAAGTCCGGGGCAGCCTCGAACGACTGGTCGCTGGTCTCGGCGATGCCGACCTTCTCGAACAGCGTGCGGAACACCTGGTCGAGCGTCTCGGCGCCACGACGGGAACGGATGCGCACCAGCCCCAGCGTGCTGCGCTTGTCGAACACCACCGACAGGATGACCCGGTCGGCGAGCAGGCGCGAGTACACCGAACGCGAACGGCCCTCGTTGACCACCGCGTCCACCGAGGTCTCGCCCAGCAACTGGGCAAGCTCGGCGTTCGCCGTGAAGTCGGCCGCCGCAAGGCTCGCGAACGAGGTGACGTCGAAGTCGTCCACCCGGCCGGCCGAGGTGATGATCTGCCCCGAGCGGTCGATCAGGTGGGCCGACAGCGCGTTCGTGCGCTGCAGCAGCTCGTCGAGCACGTCGTCGATGAGCTTGAAGTCATTTTCGAACAAGGTCCACTGCGGCATGACGCTCCCCCGCACGACGGCGGTTTGCGACGCCAAAGATGAAGGAACCCTGCGGCACGTCCGTGTTCCCAGCGGGGAGAGTTACCACGCGGGGGCGCGCGCCGACAAGCGAACTCTGGCGGACGCGGTCGGGCGCGCGGCGCGGGACGGGCGCGTGCGGAAAGTCCTGCCGGTCCGAGCGCGAAGCACACCCCTCATGCGCGACCGATTCGCCCCAGCCCGAGTCACCGGGCTGTCCTCGCCGCGGTGTTCATCGCTTCGGGACCACCGGCCCGGCTCGCACGTCCCGCGGTGCCGACGGCTCGCTCAGGCCTTCGCGGTTCCGCGTGAGCCCCGACGCGACAAGCCGCGCAGCCAGTAGCGAGCGGGCTCCTCCACCCCGTGATAGAGCAACACGGCCGCGAGCAGGATGACCGCAGCATAGAGCACAAGGATCCCGAACCGGATGGGCATCGGCGAGTTCTCGAAGCGCATCGCTGGCACCGCCCATTCCAGAGCATGGCCGGTGACCGCATGGCTCATGTACAGCGCGTACGACCAGCGGCCGAGCCGAACCATGGGCTCACTCCCGAGCCAGCGTGCGGCCAGCGAGCGATCGCTGGTCAGCCCGATCAGGATGCCCAGGATGGAGAGGAACATGAGCTCCGGCGAATGGGACCACAGAGCCGGAAGCACGGCGACCGCGAGTAGGAACACGATCAGCAGTGGCGTCGTGAAGCGCTGGCACATCGCGACGAGCCATGGGGCTGTGCGGAGCACTCCATAGAGCGCCACGCCTCCCATGAAGCCACACAGGATCCGCAGGGTCGGGAAGATGGCACGCGGCCACTGGGTGTTCGAGATGTGCAACCAGGCCTGTGTCGCGACCACGGCGAGCGCGACGTGGACCCAGGCTCCTGGGCGCCGGCGCAGGTACCAGGCCCCGAGCGGGAACAGGAACAGGTACGCGAACCACTCCGAACTGATGGACCACGACGGGTAGTTCCACTCCATGCCGGGGGAACGGAACCACGCATGCGTCATGGTGAGCTGGAACGGCAACTGCGAGATGGGGAACATGCCGTCCATGTGCACGCCCGCGCGGTTCGCGCTGGCGACCAGCAGACCCATCGCCACCAGGGCCGCGACATGGTTCGGGTACACGCGCGCGATGCGCAGCGTCAGGAACCGTCGGTGGGACGCCCACGTGACCGCCGATTCGTCCGCGCGGTAGACCAGGCACAGGATCAGCCCGCTGAGGATGAAGAACACATCGACACCGAGCAGCCCCACCCGCGCGGTGGGGGCCAGCACCGAGCAGGCCGGCACCAGCCGCACGAACGTGTCCTGGAAGTGGTAGACGACCACCATGAGCGCGGCGATACCGCGGATGCCGGTCAGGCCCCGGATCTCGTTGGGCGTATCGCTCAATGGGGGCTCGCGGGGGGTCTCAAGGGGCACCCGCGGGCGATCCGGGACCGGAAGGCCCCACGGGCGCCGCGGCGGCGCCACGCGAAACGGCCCATTCGGTCGCGCGGACACGACTCCCCCCTGCCAACATCGCGGTCGCGGCGAACATTCCGAGGCTGCGTCTCACCGGGGGCTCCCTGTGGCGGGGCGGAAGACGAACGGAGCGGGGGGCGCTCGCGAGCAAGTAAGAGCGACTTGATTCTATCGAGTGCGGTCGTACCGGTTCAAGCTTCGACTTCGGTCACCCATCGGCTAATCGTGCTCGTCCTCGATCTCACCCACGATCTCCTCGATGATGTCCTCGAGCGTGACGATGCCCATGAACTTGTCATCCGTGCTGCGCACCACGGCCATCTGGCGGTGCTCGCGGCGGAACACGTTCAACGCGCGGCCCAGCGTCTGGTCGGGATCCACGTAGAGCGCCGGGTACATGGCGTCTTCCAGGATCACCAGGTTCATGAGGCTGAAGATGTGGAACAGGTCCTTGGTGTTGACGATGCCCACGATGTTCTCGGGGCTGTGCTCCCACACCGGCATGCGCGTGTGCGCACTCATGCGGGCGGTTTCCAGGATCTCGTCGGGCTTGGCGTGCAGCGACACCGCGATCACCTTGTCGCGCGGGACCATCACGTCGCGCACTTTCTTGTCGGAGAGCTCGAACACGGCGCGCGCATACTTGGCCTCGTCGTCCTGGATGACGCCGGCCTCCTGCCCTTCCTCGATCAGCATGTCGATCTCGTCGGGCGAGTGCGCGTGGCTGCCGGACTTGACCGGTGGCAATCGGAGCTGCCGGACCACCCAGTTGCCGGCGCTGTTCATGGACTGGATGAACGGCCGGAACACGCGACCGAACAGCAACAGCGGTGTCGCCACCACCAGCGCCACGACGTCGGCGCGTTCGAGCGCGATGGCCTTGGGGGCCAGCTCCCCGAGCACGACATGCAGGAACGTGATCAGCAAGAACGCCAGCGCAACCGCGGCGCCATGAGTGAGGGCCTCACTCAACCCGCCGGGCAGCGAGGCGAACAGCGGGTGCACCAGATGCGCCAGCGCGGGCTCACCGATCCAGCCGAGCGCGAGACTCGAGAACGTGATGCCGAGCTGTGTCGCGGCGATCGAGTCGTCCAGATGCTCGATGGCGTCCCGCACCGCGGTCGCGCCGAACCGCCCTTGTTGGACCAGCTCCTCGACGCGCGTCCAGCGCACCGTGACCAGCGAGAACTCGGCCGCCACGAAGAACCCGTTGAGCGCCACGAGCACGAACACGAGGCCGATCTGGAGCAGGTCAAGGAGGTAGCTCATGGCGGGCGCCGGACCTACTCGACGTCGCGGCGGCCTTCGAGCGCACGCGCCAGGGTGACCTGGTCGGAGTACTCGAGGTCGGAGCCCATGGGCACACCGCGCGCGATGCGCGTGACGCGCACGCCGAGCGGCGTGAGCAGGCGCGACAGGTAGAGCGCCGTGGCCTCGCCGTTCACGTTGGGGTTGGTGGCGAGGATCACCTCTTTCACCTCGCCGCCACGCAGGCGCGACAGCAGCTCACGGATACGCAACTGCTCGGGGCTGGTGCCCTCGAGAGGCGACAGCGCGCCGCCCAGCACGTGATATCGTCCTGGGAACTGCCCCGTGCGCTCGAACGCCAGCACGTCCACGGGCTGTTCGACCACGCACAGGATGCTCGGGCTGCGGCGCGGGTCGCCGCACAGCGCGCACGGGTCGGTCTCGGAGAAGTTGCCGCACGTGGTGCAGAAGCCCACGCGCTCGCGCACCGCGCGGATGGCGTCGGCCAGGCGCAGCGCATCTTCCTTGGGCACCTTGAGCAGGTGGAGCGCCAGGCGCTGCGCGCTCTTCATGCCGATGCTCGGGAGCTTTTCGAGTTCCTCGATCAACAGTTCGAGGTATTTGGAGGAGTACACGGGTGGGGGCGCGCCTTAGAACGGCAGGTTGAAGCCGCCGGTGACCTTGGAATAGGCCTCGGCCATCTTCTCACTCGACGCGCGCTGCGCTTCGCCCACCGCCGTGATGATCAGGTCCTCGATCAGCGTGACGTCCTTCTCGTCGAGCACCTTGGGGCTCAGCTTCAGTTCCTTCAACATCTGCTTGCCATCGACCACGGCCTTCACCATGCCGCCGCCGGCGGTGCCTTCGTAGCGGTGCTCGGCCAGCGTGTTCTGCAGGTCGCTCATCTGCTTCTGCATCTTCTGCGCCTGCTTCACCATGTCACCAAAGCTCTTCATGACTTGCGGTCTCCTCTGCGGAAGCGGTTGGGATCCCGGTCCGGCGCACGTTCGGGTGCGCGCTCGGGGCCCTTCTCGATGACTTCACCGTCGAAGATCTGCATGGCCTTGTCGATGAGCGGCTGCATCGACTCCTGGGTGGTGTTCGCACGGCGCGTCACCGACTTGGCCTCGCCAGCCATGCAGCGCAGGTCCATGGGACGGCCAAAGGCGCGGGCCAGTTCCTCGAGCACCATGGGCCGGTGCTCCCCCGTGTCGATGACCGAGCGATGCAGGTCGTCCATGCCCAGCACCAGCGCGTCGCCGCTCACACCCACCAGCGCGCTCTCTTCGAGGAACGCGCCCAGCATGCGCTTGCGCGCATTGACGCCGTCGATGGTGCGCTTCCACAGGTCCTCGATGCCGGCGTCGAGCTGCACGCTGGCCATGTCGAGCACGGGCTGCGGACCGCGCGGCGCGGGCGGAGCGGCCGGCGCGATGCCGATGGCGGCGGGGGCGGCGGGCGCGATCGCCTGCGGCGGTACTGCGGGTGGCGTGAACGAAGGCGGCGTGAAAGCGGGCGGCACGAACGCCGGTGCCGACG
>JBEBGT010000574.1:0-2691 GCA_040081365.1 Candidatus Eiseniibacteriota bacterium
AACTTGTCCCAATGCACGCTGGGAGCGCCGGTCAGTACCATGAACAGCGGCACCGTGATGGCCTCGACGACGATCAGGAACAGCAGGTTGAAAAGAAGTTTGCCCACGGCGATCTGGGTGGGCGACGCCACCAGCCGCAGCAGCAGCATGGTGCGGCTCTCCATCTCGCGCACGAACGCATGGCTCATCGAGGACAGCGACGCGAACAGCAGCGTGATCCACAGCATGGCCGACAGGATGTCCACGCGGTCGCTGATGCGGCCGGTCGCGAACGTCACCGCCGTGAGGCTGGTGACGGCGAACAGCACGGCGGCATTGAGCCCGTAACGAGTGCGCCACTCACTGCGGCACTCCTTACGAAGGATCGCCCAGACCGCGGCCGTGGAGCGCGAGGCACCGTTCGGCAAGCTGGATCTCCTGTGGGTCGTTGGTGGCGATGAGCACGAGTCCGCGTTCGGCCTGGCGCGCGATCACCGCGCGCACCGCGTCGCGGCCCGCATCGTCCAGATGACTGCCGGGTTCGTCGAGCATCAGGAGCGGCGGCTCGTGGACGAGCGCGAACGCCAGCCGCAGCCGCTGCTTCATGCCGCTGGAGTACGCCGCCACCTTGTCGTTCGCGCGCGGGGTGAGCCCGACCAGGTCGAGCGCGCGCTTGGCCGCACCCGCCGGATCGGCGAGCCCGTGCGTCTCGGCGGCGAAGCACAGGTTCTCGGTGGACGTGAACTCCTCATAGAACGCCAGTTCGGGCGTGGCGAGCCCGATCGCGAGCCGGCGCTGGCCGGGCGGCAAGGCGACGCCGTTCGCGATCACGCCCGTCGTGTCCTCGCTCGGGCGCAGGAGCCCCGCCAGGATGCGCAACAGCGTGGTCTTGCCGCTGCCGTTGGGACCCGTGACCGCGATCGCGCCCGGGCCGTCGAACGCGAACTCGAGCCCCACGATGCCGGTCGCACGGCGCCCATAGCGGTGCGTGAGCTTCGTGCCGGAGACCGTGATGGCCGTGGCGACGCTGGTGCTCATGCGCGCGGCCCTCCCGCCGGCGTGCCGGGCGTGAGCGGCGGTAGTTCCGACAACAGCCGTTCGAGCTCAGGCAGGATGCGTTCTCGTGCCTGCGCGCGGCTGCCGCGCAACTGCACGGCGGCGGCGTGCGGGTGCCCGCCGCCGCCCAGACGCGACACGACGCCGTCGATGTTGACGCGCCCGGTCGAGCGCAGGCTGACCTTCACCTTGCCGGCTTCGACCTCGCTGAACAACGCCACGGCCTCCACACCTTCAATGACGCGCGGCATGTCGACCAGCCCCTCGGTGTCGGCGCCGATGAGCCCGTGCTTCGCGAACTGCTCCGGCCCCACTTCGAGCACCACCAACTGCCCGCCGTGGCGCATCTCGAGCGCGGCCAGCGCCTCACCGAAGAAGCGTAGTCGGCCCGCCGGCGCGGTCTGATGGATGCGCGCCGTGACATCGGCGGCGTCCACGCCACGCTCCACCAGGTCGGCGGCCATGCGCAGCGCGCGCGCGTCGGTGTTGGAGTAGCGGAAGTGTCCGGTGTCGGTGGCCAGCCCCACGAACAGCGCGTCGGCGGCCACGGCATCGATCGCGACGCCGGCCTCGAGCATGAGCTCGAACACCAGCACCGCAGCCGCCGCGCACGCGGGTTCGATCACGTTCACCGCACCGAAGCCATCGTGCGTGACGTGATGATCCACCACCGCCACGGAAATGGCGTGGCGCTGGATGTGATCGGCGAGCCGCCCGATGCGCTGCTTGTTGCCGGTGTCGAGCACCACCAGTGCGTCGGCCTCGGCGAAGCGCGTCTCGGCCAGCTCCTCGGTGTAGACCTCGACCGGGGCCTCGGCGCCCAACCACGCGAACGCGTGCGGCGTGGGCGAATCGTTGAGCACGCGCACGCTCTTGCCCAGCGCGCGCAGCATGCGCGCGAACGCGACCTCGCTGCCGATCGCGTCTCCGTCGGGATTGATGTGCGTGCTGAGCAGGAACTTCTGGTGCTTGGCGATGAACTGGTGCAGTGCGGCGCGTTCGGGCGTGGCCGGCGGGCGCGGGCTCATGCGCGCGCCCGCGGGTACGGGTGCACCGGCAGCGCCAGACCCGCGACTTCGCGCAGGAACCAGTCGTGCACGCGCAGGTCGGGCGTGAGTTCGGGATGGAACGTGAGTGCGGCCGCCTGTCCCGCGCGCACGCCCACGGGCTCGCCGCGGTAGCGCGCCACCACCTGCACGCCCTTCCCCACGCGCGTGATGCGCGGCGCGCGGATGAACACGCCCGGCACCGAACCCGCGAGCGGGCTCACCTCGACGTCATCGGTGAACGAGTGCACCTGGCGGCCCCAGGCGTTGCGCTCGGCCCCGATGTCGAGCACGCCCAGCGTGGGGCGCGGCAGCTTGTCGGCTTCGGCCGCGAGCAGGATGAGCCCCGCGCACGTGCCCAGCACCGGCTGCGTGCGCACATAGCGCTCGAGCGGGGCTCGCAGTCCCGTGGAGTCCAGCAGGCGCAGCATGGTGGAGCTCTCGCCGCCCGGTAGGATGAGCGCGGCGAGCGAGTGCAGGTGCTCGGGCAGCGACACGCGCACCGGCTCGCAGCCGAGTGCGGTGAGCGCCGCGGCGTGCAGCGCGAAGTCGCCCTGCAACGACAGCACCCCGACGCGCGGCCGCGCGGCCGCGCGGGCTGTGCTGCCGG
>JBEBGT010000575.1:0-2689 GCA_040081365.1 Candidatus Eiseniibacteriota bacterium
CCCGCGCACCGCGTCCCGGCGTCGTCCGGCGTACCGCTCGGGCGCGCCGGCGGCGGTGAAGCGCGGCTGCTCCAACTCGGGGGCCGAGACGCCCAGTGCCCCCGTGCGATGCTCCGCACGGGGGCACTCGGGAACCGGACCGTCCTGCGGTCGGTTACTGCTTGACGACGAAGTACAGTCCACTGCCACTGGGGGTCGAGCCCGGTCCCCAGGTGCCTTCGATGAACGTGAACTGGGTGTTGACGGTCGCCGTCGTGGAGAACGTGCTGCCGCCACCCAGATAGGTGTAGGTCGAAGCCACGGTGGAACCCACGAGGGTGTACGTGCCTTCGGCCTTGCTCGCGGCCGCGGTGTCCGCGCCGTCGTAGACCCGGACCGAACCATCGGCGCGGTAGTAGAACGAGTATCCGCTGCTGGGATAGGCCGTGGCCGAACCGTACTTCCCGATCCACAGCCCGCTGATGCCCGGCGCGGCTGCGGTCGGAGCGGTGGGGTTGTCATCCTTGCCGCAGGACGACAGCAGGACACCCGTGAGGCATGCCAACATCAGGACCAACTTCTTCATTGCCCAACCTCCGTGTGCGAGTTCCGCTGCCTGCGCCTTGGTGTGGCATGGGAGAGAGAGCAGGCATCGGGGCCCAGGGGCGGCCGCCCGTGAGCTCGCGGGAGTAGAGCAGCCTCGACGCAGCGCGACAAGGGTGAAGTTCATGGCTGCAACGGCCGCGTGACCGGCCCGCCTTCAGCGCCGGTCGAGCAGGGCCTTCCGGTGCGTGCGGCTCATCGGCAGTCGCTCGCCGGAGAGCAGCGTCACGACGTAGTCCCCCGAATCGCCCGGCTGGATGTCGCGCACGGCATCGAGCCGCACGATGAGCGAGCGGTGGATGCGTGCGTAGTGGCGCGGGTCGAGCCGGGAGGCGAGCTCTTTCATGGTGTGGCGCACGAGGTGCGTGGCATGCGCGGTGTGCAATTCGACGTAGTTCTCGGCGGCCTGGATCCAGTCGACGTCGCTCGCGGGCAGCAGCACGAAGCGCCCGCGGTCGCGCACCACGAAGCGCGTGAGCGGGCCCGGCGGCTGGTCGGGGCGCGGCGCATCGAGCAGCCCGGCGACCCGCTCGCGGGGCCGGGGGTCGTCGGCGGCGAGCGCAGAGCGGGCGCGCCGCACGGCCTCCTCGAACCGCTCGAGCGACCACGGCTTCAACAGGTAGTCGAGCGCGTGCACCTCGAACGCGCGCAGCGCGAAGCGGTCGAACGCGGTCACGAACACCACCTGGGGCAGGTGGGTGTCGGCCACGCGCGCCAGCACCTCGAAGCCGTCCATGCCCGGCATCTGGATGTCGAGGAACACGAGGTCGGGGCGCAGCTCGAGGATGCGTTCCACGGCCTCGGCGCCGTCGCAGGCCTCGCCCACGAGCTCGAAGCCCGGCGTGGCTTCGAGCCGCGTGCGCAGTCCCTGCCGGCCCGGCGGCTCGTCGTCGACGAGGAGCGTGCGGATCATGAGCGGTCCGCCGCGTTCGCGGCCGGCCCGGCCGGCAAGGTGTGATGGGGGATCGACACGGTCACCGCCGCGCCGCCCTCCGGGGCGCGTCCGAGCACCATGGACTGCGCCGCACCGTAGAGCTGGCGGAGGCGTTCGCGCGTGTTCGCGAGCCCGATGCCCTCGCGTGAACGCTCGGGCGAGAACCCGATGCCGTCGTCGCGGACCTCGAGCTGGAGCTGGGTACCGGCGCGCCGGACCTGCACCAGCACCCGGCCGGGCCCCCGACGCGGGGCGATCCCGTGCCGGATCGCATTCTCGACGAGCGGCTGCAACACGAGGCTCGGGACGAGCGCGTCGCCCAGCCCTGGCTCGATATGACGCTCGACCGTGAGCCGGTCACCGAAGCGCACGCGCTCGAGCTCGAGGTAGCGTTCGAGTAGTTCCAACTCCGCACGGAGCGGGACTTCCGGTGCGCCATCCCCGTCGAGTGACATGCGCAGCACGTCGCCGAGCCCGGCGATCAGCCGGACCACCGTCTCGCGCTCACCCTGCAGAGCCATGACCGAGATGGAGTTGAGCGCATTGAACAGGAAGTGCGGGTCGAGCTGCGAACGCAGCGCCTGCAACTGCGCGCGCGTGAGGCCGGCCTGCAACTCACGGCTCGCAGCTTCACGTTCGTACGCCTCCGCCTGGGCGCGGAATGCGTGGTGGGCGGCGACGAGGCAGGCATACGTGAAGAAGCCGACCACGGCGTAGCCGGCGAACATCGAGCGGAACGCCTGCTCGAGGGAGTGCTCGGGGGAGTGGCGCAGCACCGTGCCCAGGGCACAGCTGAGCCCGATGTGCACGAACACGAACGCCACCCCGGCCGCGGTGTGCAGGGGCAGGGCGAGCGGCCAGGTGCTGCGGGCGATGCGCACGCGCTCGGAGACCCAGAGGACCACCGGCAGCAGCACGGCCAACATGACCCAGCTCGGCAGCGTGCGGATCATGGCCTCGGGCCAGAACAACTCCCAGGGCACGCTCTGGTAACGCGCTCGCCCTTGCATCGCTTCGAGCACGCCAAAGCCGAGCGCAAGGGCCAGCACCCCGAGCGCGAGGCGCATGCGGCCCCGGCGCGGCGTGTGCGGCGGCGGAGGTTCGTTGGGCGAGAGAGGCGCGAGATCCATGAGCCGCCGAGTCTAGGGGTGAATCCGGGCCAGGGGATGAGGC
>JBEBGT010000576.1:0-2686 GCA_040081365.1 Candidatus Eiseniibacteriota bacterium
GTGGGGCCCCGCGCGAGGACCCGCCGAGCCGCTGCGCGGGGCCCCACCGGTGGTGCGCGGGCGCGGCGGACCATCGCCACGCGAACGCGGCGCCTCGGAACGAGGGCGGCTCGTGCTGCGCGGGGCGGGTCGGCTACCGGGCGTACCGGTGGATCGTCGTTCGGTGCTCACGTCACTTGCTCCTTAGGATCTTCCAGGCATGGTGCTGGATCGGACTTCGGTCGTCTCGAATCGGTCACCCGGCAGAGGCCGCGCTCCGCGCGTCCATTCGGCGGCGTCGAGCTCCGCGCGCCCCTCCGGTTTCAATCTCGTCACGAGCAGCACGCCATCGGCGCACGCCACTCGGAGTCCCTGGTCATCGCTTCCCAACAAAGTTCCCGGCGCGGCGCTCACCGCACCCTCGATCGCCCGCATGCGCACGAGCAACATGCGCTTGCCGCGGAACGTCGTCTGCGCACCCGGCCACGGCGTCACCGCGCGGGAGCGATTCCACACCGTGCGCGCCGGCAGCGCCCAGTCCACGAGCCCATCCTCCTTGCGCAGCTTCTTGGCGTAACTGCCCGCGGCACGATCCTGCGGCGTGCGCGGCGCGGTGCCGGCGGCCGCCAGACACGCGCTCTCGGCCAGCAGCGGGCCGCCCAGCGCGGCGAGCCGCGCCGCCAACGACGCGGCATCGTCTTCGTCACGCACCGGCTCGCTCAGCATCTGGATGATGTCACCGGTGTCGATGCCGGCGTCCATGAAGATCGTGCACACGCCGGTCTCGGTGCGGCCATCCCACAGCGCGCGCTGCACTGGCGATGCACCGCGATAGTCCGGCAGCAGCGAACCATGCAGGTTCACGCACCCGGCGCGCGGCACCGCCAGCACCTCGGGCGTGAGGATCGAACCGAACGCCACGACGGTGAACACGTCGGCCTGCTGCGCGGCGAGTTCGGCGCGCACCTCGGAAGCCTTCATGTTGGCCGGCTTCATCACCGGCAGCCCCAGCTCGCGCGCGACCTGGGCCACGGCCGACTCGGTGGTCTCGAGCCCGCGGCCGCGCGGCCGGTCGGGCTGGGTGACCACGCGCACGACGTCACAGCGGTCCGCGACCGCTCGCAACGCCGGCACCGAGAAGTCCGGAGTGCCCATGAACACGACGCGTGGCTTCACACCGTACCCCGCTCGTCGCCCGGGTGGTAACCCTCGGGCAGCTCGCCGCGCGCGAGAGCATCGAGATCACGGCGCAGCAGCGTCTTCTTGAGCGGCGACAGCCGGTCGGTGAACAGCACGCCGTCCAGGTGGTCGTTCTCGTGCTGGATCGCGCGCGCCAGGAAGCCCTCGGCCAGCAGGTCGATGGCCTCGCCGTGCTCATTGAAGCCCCGCAGGCGCAAGGTGAGCGAGCGCTCCACCGGTTCGGTGATGCCCGGCATCGACAGGCAGCCCTCGTCGTCCTTCTGCTTGCCCTTCTTCTCGCTGATCATCGGATTGACGACCGCGAACCGGTCACGCGAACCGTCCTCGTGCGGCACGTCGACCACGAACACGCGCTGCGCCACGCCCACCTGATTGGCCGCCAGGCCCACACCGTTGTAGGCGGCCATGGTGTCGTAAAGATCGGCGACGAGGGACTGCAGCGAGTCGTCGAAGGCACGGATCTCCTTCGCCTTCTCGCGCAGCACCGGGTCGCCGAAGATACGGACGGGACGCACCGACATCACTTACCGTCCGGGCTCACGACCGAGGCGATCGCGCTCTTGGCGAACTCCACCTTGGTCTCGTCGTTGATCTTGAGCACGGCGCGGTCGGCCTCGATGCTCACGACCGTGGCGAACATGCCGCTCGTGGTGAGCACGCGGTCGCCCTTCTTGAGCTGCTCGATCGCCTGCTGCAGCTTCTTGCGCTCGGCGTTCTGCGGGCGGATGACCATGAAGTACATGATGCCGAACATCAGCGCCATCATGATCGGGAAGCTGATGCCGCTGCCGAAGAACTGCGCCATCGGCGAGTTGTCGACCGGCGCGCCGCCGGCGGTCTGGGCGTAGGCGTTCGTCACGAACAGGTTCATCGGGAATCCTTTCGGTGTGAAGTGATGCTCGGGAGGAAGTGAAGCTCAGGAAGATGCGGGACTCGGGAGGATGAGCCGGCCAGCGCTCAGGACGCCGCCCGCGCGAGCGACTCACCGCCCGCGAACTGCGTCAGGAACTGCGTGCGGAACGCCGCGTAGCGGCCTTCCAGGATGGCCGTGCGCGCACGGCGCACGAGCGAGACCATGTGATGCACGGCATGCACCGACGCCAGCCGCATACCGAGCAGCTCGCCCGACACGAACAGGTGGCGCAGGTAGGCGCGCGTGTAGTTGCGGCAGGTGTAGCAGTCGCATTCGGGGTCGAGCGGGCGCTCATCGTGCGCGTACGCGGCATTGCGCACCACGAGCCGGCCGTCGTTGATGAACACCGTGCCGCGCCGCGCGTTCCGGGTGGGCAGCACGCAGTCCATCATGTCGACGCCGCGCGCCACGGCCTCGACCACGTCGATGGGGTGCCCGACGCCCATGAGGTAACGCGGCTTGTCGGCGGGGAAGTCGCCGCAATCGCGCTCGACCATCTCGAGCCCCAGCTTGCGGCCCTCGCCCACCCACAGCCCGCCCAGCGCGAATCCGTCGAACGGCATCGCCCCCAGGCCCGCGAAGCAACGCGCGCGT
>JBEBGT010000086.1:0-10111 GCA_040081365.1 Candidatus Eiseniibacteriota bacterium
GTTGATCCACTACGGTTCGCCGACGGTGACCGAGGGCAACTCGGTGATCTTCCCGGTGAAGACCGGCGCCACGGACGGGTTCGTGTTCGAAGCCCGCGACGGTGGCGACGGCACGCTGCGTTGGACGCTGCCCACCGACTACATCCTGCCGCCGCACAACTGGACGCCGAGCGTGGGCAGCACGATCACCCCGCAGGGCAAGCTGTGGTTCCCCGGCGCGGGCGGCACGCTGTGGACCACCGACGCGCTCGACACGCCCGGGCCGCGCACCGCCACGCGCGTGGCGTTCTATGGCAACGGCGCCTACGACATCAACCAGGCCGGCATGGACGCGGCCTACTACGTGTCGACGCCGCTCACCAGTGACTCGCGCGGCCGCGTCTACTTCGGCGTGCGTGCCGTGGGCGTGAACCCGCTCGGGCTCACGAGCGGCCTCGTGCGCTGGGATCCCGCGGGCCCCATGCTGTTCTTCTCGCCGGCCGCCGCCACGGCGGGTGCGGTCACCGAAGTGGCCATGAACTGCGCGCCCGCACTGTCGGCCGACGAGCAGACCGTGTACATGGCGTGCCGCGGTGCGGCGAGCGCGCCGGCGTACTTGATGGCGATCAGCACGACGACCATGCAGCTGAGCGTGCAGCGGCTGCTCGTCGACCCGGTCACCGCGCAGCCGGCGCGCGTGTCGTTCGACGGCACGGCGTCGCCCATGGTGGCCCCCGATGGCCGCGTGTACTTCGGCGTGCTCGAGAACCCGTTCGGCACCAACGCCGCGCGCGGCTGGTTGCTGCAGTTCGACGGCACCACGCTGGCGCCGAGTGGTGCGCCCGCGGCGTTCGGGTGGGACGACACGCCGTCGCTGGTGCCGCGTTCGGCCGTGCCCAGCTATCACGGGGCCGCGCCGTACCTGCTCATGATCAAGTACAACTACTACGCGGGCTTCGGTGACGGCGTGAACAAGATCGCCGTGGTCGATCCTGACGCCACGCAGATCGACACGCACAGCGGGGCCACGGTCATGCGCGAGTTCCGCACCATCGCGGGCATCACGCCGGATCCCGGCGCGGGCCCCGGTTACCCGAACGCGGTGAAGGAGTGGTGCATCAACACCGCGGCCATCGACACGTTCTCGGGTTCGGTGCTGGCCGGCTCCGAGGACGGCGTGCTGTATCGCTGGGACCTGGCCACCAACGACCTGTCCGAGGCCGTGGTGCTCACGCCCGGCATCGGCGAGGCCTACACGCCCACACTCACGGGGCCCGACGGCCAGGTGTACGCGATCAACAACGCCACGCTGTTCGCGGTGGGCGCCACCACCGTGGCCGCGCCGCCGCGGCCGGGCGTGAGCGCACTCGCGCTGTCGCGACCGCAGCCGAACCCGTTCCACGCGCTCACCACGCTGCGCTTCGCGTTGCCGGCGGCCGCGGCCGTGACGCTCGAGGTACTCGACGTCACCGGGCAACGCGTGGCCACGCTGTGGTCCGGCGAGGCGGCCGCGGGCGAGCATGTGGCGCGTTGGGACGGTCGCGATGCCGCGGGTGCGCTGCGGCCGGCGGGCGTGTACTTCGTACGGCTCGCGACACCGGGCGCGGTGCGCACGCAGCGGCTCGTCCTCGTGCGCTGATGCTCGACCTGCCGCTCAGCCGCGCGCTTCGCTCCGCCACGGTGTGAGCTCGGGCCGCTTGCCGGGCGAGCGCGTGTTCGTGCGGCGCGGCAGCAGCCCGAGCGCGCACCACGGCAGCAGGTAGCGCGCGCTCCAGAACGCCTCGCGCGCCACGGACGCCAGCGGCGAGACCGCGCGTGGCGGCAGCGGTTCGCGCCACGCCGCGCTGCTGCCCGGCAGCGCCAGTGCTTCGGCGAGTGCGTCAGCGATGCGCGCGTGGCCGGCCGGGTTGGCGTGGATGCGATCGGGGTCCCACAGGCGTTCGTCGGTGGTCACCGGGTACTGAGCGAAGTCCACGAGCAGCGTGCCGGTGAGCCCGCACACGGCACGCACGGCGGCGTTCATGAGCTCGATGCGCGGCGCGATCAGGCGCGCCAGCGGCAGCAACGGCGTGAGGTCGGGCAGCGTGAACGTGAGCACCGTGGCGCCCTGTGCGCGCAACGCGCCCTGCATGGCGTGCACGTCGGTGGTGAACGCCTGCACGTCGAACCTGGCGCTCAGCACGTCGTTGGTGCCGCAGAACACGGTGGCGAGCTCGGGGTTCATGGCCAGCGCGCGCTCGAGTTGTTGCTCGCGGATCTCGCGCGTGGTGAGCCCGCGCACCGCGAGATTGGCATAGAGCAATCCGGGCTCGCGCTGGGCCAGGCGCTCGGCGAGCCGCTCGGACCAGCCGCGGAAGCCGCCGCCCTCCGCCGCGCTGCGGCGGTCCATGAGCCCTTCGGTCGAGCTGTCGCCGATCGCCACGTAGCGCCGGATCGTGGCGGGGTGCCGCGCGGCGCGCGCGGCTTCAAGCGACGCCAGACTGCGCGCCCACGCGTCGTCGCGCGGCGGCGTCGTGCTCAGGCGCCGCGCTCCGCGGGCGCCAGCGCCTGCGCCAGGCGCTCGAGCGCACGCGGCCAGGCGCGCTGCCACGCGTCGATCATCGGCTCGTAGCCGTCGCTCGCAGGCAGCGTGTGCGTGACGGTGAGCCGCGTGCCGCCTTCGTGGGCGGCGAGCTCGAACCACACCGTGCCGGCATTGCCGCCGGGGTAGCCCGCGTGCCCGCCCTGGAACGCAGCGCGAGTGCCGGGCTCGAACTGCACCCAGCGCGCCTCGAACGGTTCGCGCGAACTGCCGGCGCGCGTCCAGCGCATGACCAGTCGGCCGTTCACGCGCGGTTCGCTCTCGCACGCGTCGCAGAACCAGCGCGACAACAGTCGCGCCTCGGTGAGCGCGGCGAACACGGTGGCTGCTTCGGTGGCCAGTGTCACCGTGAACTCCAGCGCGGGCGCGCTCATGGCTTCCACGGCTCCGTCTCGCGCTCGTCCTCGGGGCGCGTGGCGGGCTGCGGTGCGCGCGCGTGGCGGGCGTGCGCGGCCGCGCGCGCGAAGATCTCGGTGCGCAGCTCGTCCAGAGTGGCAGGCGTGAGCGCCGACACGATGAGGCAGCCCGGATGCGTCACGCGCAGCTCGGCGGCCTGATCGTCGGTGAGCCGGTCCGACTTGTTGAACACCATGATGCGCGGTGGCCGCGGTTCCTTGAGGATCTTGTCGAGCACGGTGTCGACCGCCGTGATGTGCCGCACGAAGTCGGGATCCGAAGCGTCGGTCACGTGCAGCAGCACGTCGGCCTCGATCGCCTCGACGAGCGTGCTGTGGAACGACGCCACCAGATGGTGCGGTAGCTTGCGGATGAAGCCCACCGTGTCGGTGACCAGCGCGACGTCACGTTCGGGGCTCACCAATTGGTGCGTGGTGGAGTCGAGCGTGGCGAACAGGCGGTTCTCGACGAACACGCCCGCGCGCGTGAGTGCGTTGAACAGCGTGCTCTTGCCCGCGTTCGTGTAGCCCACGAGGGCGGCACGGAACTCACGCCGGCGCCGGGCGCGCTGCGTCTCGCGCTCCTTTTCGACGTCGGCCAGTTCCCGTTTCAGGCGGGAGATCTTCTCGCGCACCATGCGGCGGTCGGTCTCGAGCTGCGTCTCGCCGGGGCCGCGCGTGCCGATGCCGCCGGCCTGGCGCTCCAAGTGCTTCCACATGCCGGTCAGGCGCGGCAGGGTGTACTCGAGCTGCGCCAGTTCCACCTGCAGCCGGCTCTCACGCGAGCGTGCGCGGCGCGCGAAGATGTCCAAGATGAGCTCGCTGCGATCGATGACCTTGCGCTGCAGCAGGTTCTCGAGGTTCTTCACCTGCGCGGGAGTGAGGTCGTCGTCGAAGATCACCAGCGCGGCATCGCGCATCTCGGCGAGTTGCTTGAGTTCCTCGACCTTGCCCTTGCCCAGGAACGTCGCGGGGTGCAGCGTGCCGCGGCGCTGCAGCAGCTTGTCGGCCACCACCGCGCCAGCGGTATCGGCGAGCAGCGCGAGCTCATCGATGGAGCGGTCGATGAACTCGCGGCCCGAGCCGCGTTCGCCGCGGCTGCCGCCGACGTGGCCCACCAGGATGGCGCGCTCGTTCTCGGGCGGCCGCTGCGTCTCGTACGAAGTCACCTTCATGAACGAATGGGGATCTCCAGCTCGTAGGGCGCGGGGGTGAGGTTCTCGATACTGCCGTCGGTGCGCACCGCGATCAGGTCCTCGATGCGCACGCCGAGTCCGCGCTCGGGGTAGTAGAGTCCGGGCTCCACGGACACCACGTGCCCGGGCTCGAGCAACGCGGTGTTGGTGGGCGGGCCGCCCAGGCGCGGGCCTTCGTGCACCGCCAGCCCGACGCCATGGCCCAGGCCGTGCACGTAGCCTTCCTCGGTGCCCTGGTTGGCGCGCACGGTGGGGTGGCCCTGGCGCTCGAACACGTCGCAGGTGAGTTCCTGGAAGCCGCGGCACGATTCGCCGCCGCGGACACGCGACATCACGGTATCGAACGCCTCGCGGCAGTCGCCGTACACCTTCTTGAGGGCGTCGGGTGCGGGCCCTAAGCAGAACGTACGCGTCATGTCGGTGTGGTAGCCGCCGCCGGCCTCGCCGGGAAAGATGTCCACCAGGATGGGTGCGCCAGCGCGGATGAGATCGGAGTCGTTGCCGCGGTTGTGCGGCACGCCGGCGTCGCGACCCTGTGCGACGATGCTCTCGCCGTCCTCGGCGAGCCCGAACTCGGCGAACGTGCGATGCAGCAGCCGGCGCAGGTGGCCGAGCGTGGCGCGGTCGCCGCCCGTGGTGACGAAGGCATCGCCCTGGCGCTTGAGCGAGGCCAGTTCGTCGCGCACGCGCTTCATGGCTTCCACCGCACCGTCCGAGCAGTGCCGGATCTTGTCGAGCTCGTCGCTGGTCTTGGTCATGCTGGCCACGCTCAGGACATCGGGCTGCACGGCGTCGATCTCGAGCGTGGGTGCCAATTGTCTCACGTGGTCGAGCATGGTCCAGCCGAAGCCCAACTGCACGTCGCCGGTGAACGCCACGCGGCCCTTCATGCCCAGCTCGCCCGCGACCTCGGCCACGAGTTCGCCCAACGCGCGCGCCTGCGAGTCGGCGGACTTCACCTTCTGCAGGAAGCCGCGCTGTGCATACGAGCTGGTCTCGCAGCCCACGAGCGCGGCCTGGTCGCGCTCCATGGGATCGTGCACCAGGTGCGCGCGGCCATCGGCGGTGCGCACATAGAAGCCGTGGTGGATCTTCTGGCCCGTGGCGTAATAGAACGCCGGGCAGTAGCGGTCGAACGCCAGCACCACGAGGCCGGCAAGGCCACGTTGCTGGAGGATGCCGTCGATGTCGGAACGCACGGAGTTCTCCCGGGCGAAGGTGGGGCGGGCCGCGCCCGGCGGGCGGGGCAGCGCGGGACAGACCCGGTAGGATAGCCCAAGCGCGCGGCACCGGCATGGCCGGGCGCGGCGAACGCGGAATGCGGGCCGACCGGCGAACCGGGCCCGCCCGTGGCCGATGGCAACGGGGCGGCACGCCCGGCGGATTTCACTGTTCTTCTGCCGCACGGCTGCGCTAGCGTGGTCGCACGGCTCCCGCACCGGGCGTGCCGATCAGGCAGGAAGCGCATGTCCCGTCGCCTTGCCCCCAATTTCATGTTCGATCCAGCGGTTCGCGCCGGTCTGTGGCTCGTCTTGAGCGTGCTGCTCTTCGGTCTGCACGGGACGGCGCATGCCAAACCGCGCGATCGTTCGCGCGAGGCCCAGCCGCTGGTGCGCGATGCCGTGAACCGCTACTCACAGGGCTCGCTCGACCAGCGCCGCTCGGCGCTGCGCCAGCTCGAGGAGGCGGCCGCGCTCGCGCCGCACGATCCGAGCGTCCTGCACCCGCTCGGCCGCGCCTACCTGGATGCCGGCTTCACGCAGGCAGCCGCCGGGACGTTCGAGCGCATCACGAAGGACCATCCCGACGACGCCGACGCGTGGGAGGGCCAAGCGCTGGCGTCGAAGCGCGACTGGCTCGTCACGCTGGCCCCCAGCTCGCTGCAACTGGCGGTGGAGTACTTCGGTAACGCCACGCGGTTGGCACCCGGGCGCGCGCGCACGTGGGCCATGCTCGCGGTGCTGCGCATCGAGCAGGGTGATCCGCGCGGGGCGGGGTTGTCGGCGCAGCGCGCGCTCGCCGAGGGGCCCGAGACCAGCGAGGCGTCCCTCGTGGGTGCCTACCTGGCCTATCGCGCCGGGCGTGTGGCGCTCGCCGAGAGCCTGTTCATCGCCACGTTCCCGCGCCTGGCCCCGCGGCTCGCGGCGCGTTTCCGCGACGTCGCGCCGCTCGTCACGGCGGCCGACGGCGAGGAGCTCGAGGAGCTGTCCCCACAGGCGCGCGACGAGTACGCACGGCGGTTCTGGAGCGCGGCCGACCCGGATCCCACGACGACCGCGAACGAGGCGCGCGTGGAGTACTGGGCGCGCGTCGCGCACGCGACGATGTTGTTCAGCGACAGCTGGGATGCACACTGGGACATGCGCGCTGAACTGTACGTGCGCTACGGCTCGCCCACGCGTGTCGACTACGAGCCGCCGGGGCAGGCGCTGGCGAAACGCATGAACCGGTTCACCACCACGAGGTACGACGGGTTGGCCGGATCACGCCCCGTGGGCGACGCCCCCGCGTTCTACAGTGAGATCCACAATCAGGTGTGGGACTACCCGCAGCTCGGGATGCGTGTGGTGCTCGAGGACCGCACGCTCTCGCAGCGCTTCGAACTGCCGCGCCAGACCTACTCGTCGTCGGAGCCGGTGCCCAACGAACAGGCCATGGTGCGCAACGGCCTGATGAGCACTGCCGGCGGCCGCGCGGCGTTCGCGCAACTGCCGCCGGGCGTCACGCCGCTCGCGATCCGCACGGGCGTGAGCACGTTCGAGAGCGAGCGCGGCCCGGTGCTGCTGGCGCACGTGTCCGCGCCGGCGGGTGACCACCCCAACCTGGTGGCCGAGTGCGTGGTGGTGGACTCCAGCGAGCATGAAGTGGCGCGCCAGCAGCGGCCGCTCGGGGTGGCGCGCTGCGATCCCGGCGTGCTGCGCGCGGGCGACTTCGCGTTCGACCTGCCGCCGGGCCCGTACCGCGTGGCGATCTCGGTGAACGACGGTGGCAACGCGCGCGGCGTACAGCGCGCGTACCACGACGTGCCGGCGCCGGGGCGCACGCTGTCGATGAGCGGCATCATGCTGGTGTGCGGACCGCTCGATCCGGCGCGCGGCACGAGCAGTGTGCGCTTGGATCCCGACCTCGAGGGCACGGTGGCCGGCGACGAGCCGTTGTTGGCCTACTTCGAGGTGTATCGCTTGAAGCCCGACGCGCAGGGCGTGACGCTCTTCGACTACGAATACACGGTGCGACCCGTGCGCGGCGCGTCGAACCCGCTGCGCAAGCTGTTCCCCAAGCAGTGGACCGACCAGATCACCGTACGCAGTCCCGCCGACGGCATGAGCCCCACGCGCCGACAGTACCTCACGGTGCCCATGCAGTCGTTGTCACCCGGGCGCTACCAGCTCGAGGTGGTCGTGCACGACCGCCTGGGGATGCGCAGCACGCGGCAGTCGGTGGAGTTCACGAAGGTGGGCGCGACAGCGGCGATCGAGGCACCCGCCGGCTCGTCGGGCAACGGCAACGCCCAGCGCTAGCCGGCTAACGCACCATCATCCAGAACGAAGCCGGCTCGGCCTCGGGGTGCGCGGCGAGCACCGGGCAGCAGGCGTCGAGCACGCCGGGATGGTCGTGCTTCAGGAAGTGCAGCGCGGCGACCACGCGCAGCCGTGCGCTGCCCGACAGCAGTGCTTCCAACAGATACTGCTCGTTCCAGAACCGCACTTCGTCACGCAGCCGCTTGGCCGGGTAATCGCGCGGCGTGTAGATGTCGTGCACGTGCACCAGCACGCCGGGCTGCAACACCGGCAGGATCTCGAGGAACTCCTTCAGCACGTCGCCCTGCGGTCGCACCATGTGCGAGGAGTCGATGAACAGGATGTCGTTCGCCTCCAACGTCAGGAAGCGCTCGAGCCCGATGTCCTCCACGCGTTCGCGCAGCACGCGCACGCCGGTCTGTTCGAGCCACGGCATCTCGTACGGCTCGATGCAGGTGTGCTCGCACAGGTGGTACGGGTCGTCCTCGGCGTTGCGCTTCACCGCGGCACGCGCGATGAGCGTGGAGTTGCCGCTGCCGATCTCCACGATGCGGCGCGGCCGGAAGTGGCGGATCATGGAATACAGGATCTCGCCGTCACCCGCGCCGAACGAGCGGTTCTGCCACGCGAACCTGAGGGGGTCGCGTGTGGTCTGCGGGAACGCACGCAACTCGTCCTGCCAATGGAAGCGAGCGAGCAGCTCCTGTTGGCCGGCGATGTCGAGGTCGATGCCGGGCAGTCGTCGCGGCTGATCGAGCGGTTCGTGCAGGTGCCGGGGATGGAACACCGGTTCGTAATAGTGATCGCGGATCGGGAACACACCCACCGACGCGAACACCGCTCGGGAGACGGGCAGGCGCTGGACCCCGGCCGACCGGAGCAGCTTCATCCAGTGACCGGAGACATAGGTGAACGGTGCGCCCAGTACGTCCATGACGCGCACCAGTGATTCGAGCAGCGACCGCACCATGCGAACCTCCCTGTTCGCCTCTCGTGATCGCGGACATGCGGCGGCCGTGACACGGGGTCGCAAGGAAGTATCGGGGGCGGGCGCGCGAACTTGATCGCGGCGCGAGTGGGCGGAAATTGTTGCCGGTCGAGCTACATCACCAGCTTGAGCCGGTCGCGTTCGCGCTGGCGCTTCGTGAGCAGGCCCAATGCCACGAAGCCGTACACGAAGCCCGCGATGTGCGCCCACCACGCCACGCCGCCGCTGCCGCCGCCGATCGACATCGCACCCGAGACGAACTGCAGCACGAACCAGATGCCCAGCAGCAGCAATGCGGGCACGGCGATGACCTGGAAGAAGAAGAAGATCGGGATGAGCGTGAGCACCTTGGCGCGCGGGAACGCCATGGCGTATGCGCCCAGCACGCCGGCGATCGCGCCGCTGGCGCCCACGGTGGGAACGGGCGACCCGGGAATGAACGCCGAGTGCACCAGCGCGGCCACGAGCCCGGCACTCAGGTAGAAGCCCAGGAAGCGCCACGAGCCCATCCGGTCCTCGACGTTGTCGCCGAAGATCCACAGGTACCACATGTTGCCGATCAGATGGAGCCAGCCCGCGTGCAGGAACATCGATGTGAGGATGGTGCCCAGTTCCACCGGCAACGAGGTCTCGCCCGTGAACGACGCGAACAGCCGCCCGGGGACCACACCCCAGTCACGCAGGAATTCCGAGAGCATCTCGCCCTGCGAGAGTTCGACCATGAACGCCAGCACGTTCAAGACGATCAACGTGCGGGTCACGACCGGCACTCTTTGCGCGGGATTGTCGTCTCGGAGCGGGATCATTCGGCGCGCCTCGGCATTACAATGGGAGGGATGGACCGGGCGTTGACGTTTCGTTGTCGCGTTCCCTATCCTGCCTGTTCCGCTGTGGAACCGCGAGGAAGACGCCTCGCGCAACTTCCCGCGTGCTGCCGCATCTGAAGCAGGCGAACCTGGCTTCCGAGTGCTCCGCGCGGGCCACGGCCCCGGTCTGGCAGTACCTGTCCTGGACCCATCGACGCTCCGGCCCCCGGCCATCACCTGTTTTCCTGGAGAATCCCATGTCGAACGCTCATCCCGTCACCGATGCCACCTTCGAGACCGAAGTCCTCAAGTCCGACGTCCCCGTGCTGGTCGATTTCTGGGCCCCCTGGTGCGGGCCGTGCCGCGCCGTGGCCCCGGCCGTCGACGCCGTGGCCGCCGAGTTCGCGGGTCGCGCCAAGGTGGTGAAGCTCAACACGGACGAGGAGCAGCAGGTCACCATCAAGTACGGCGTGGGCTCGATCCCGACGCTCATGGTGTTCAAGAACGGCGAGCTCGTGGAGCGCGTGATGGGCAACCGCCCTAAGGCGGAACTGGCCCAGTTGGTGTCGCGCCATATCTAGCTTCCCGGTCTTACACAGTCCGATCGGCCCCGCGAGCCCCACAGTTCGCGGGGCCGATCGGACC
>JBEBGT010000577.1:0-2667 GCA_040081365.1 Candidatus Eiseniibacteriota bacterium
AAGCGCGAGGACCGCGAGCTCAATTGCGTGCTGTCGAACTCGTTCGGCTTCGGCGGCACCAACGCGACCTTGGCTTTCACGCGCCTCGCCGCTTAGGCCCGCAAGCTTTCCAGCTCCGCGATCAGCGCGCGCTCGTTGGCGGTGCGCGTCACGACCACGCGCGCCGCGGGCGCCAGCAGGCGCAGCCGCGTGAGCATCGCGCGGGCCTCCTTGTCACGGCCGGCGGCGAACACGATCGCGGCGGGCGGCGGGAAGCGCAGATCGTCGCTCCATGACTGGCACAATCGGCGCATGCCGTCGGAATTGTGAGCCCCGTCCCACCACAACCGCGGCTTGCCGGGACAGGACTCCAGCCGGCCGGCCCAGCGCGCCTCGGCGAAGCCCTCGCGCAACGCGGCAAGTTCGATCTTCACGCCCTGCTGCGTGAGCTGCGACAGGATCGCGAGCGCGGTGCGCGCGTTGTCGCGCTGGTGCCCGCCATGCAGGCGCATCTGCAACTGGAACTTTCCCCACGGCGCGCACTCGATCGCGAGCCGCGCGCCCCACTCGCCCTGCTGGCTCACCTCGACATCCGCCAGGTCGCGGGCCACATGGAACGGCGCTCCGACCTCCTCGGCGCGCCGCGCGACCACGGCGGCCGCGGCATCGTGCTCAACCGCGCTCACCGCCGGCACACCGGGCTTCCAGATGCCGGCCTTCTCGAACGCGATGGCGGTGTGCGTGTTGCCCAGCAGCTCCGCGTGATCGAGCGCGATCGAGGTGATGGCGGTCACCGCCGGCGTGAGCACGTTGGTGGTGTCGAGCCGACCGCCGAGCCCGACCTCGACCACGGCCCAGTCCACGCGCTCACGGGCGAAGTGATCGAACGCGAGCGCCGTGGCGACCTCGAAGAACGTGGCGGTGTGCGCGCCGGGCAGCGCCTCGATGACGTCGAGCCGCTCGCCGAGCGCGGACTCCGCCGGCCAGCGGCCGTTCACGCGGATGCGCTCGCGGAACTCGACCAGGTGCGGCGAGGTGTAGAGCCCCGTGCGGTAGCCGGCGGCGCGCAGCACGCGCTCGACCAGTGCGCACACGCTGCCCTTGCCGTTCGTGCCCGCCACGTGCACGGCACGAAAGCGCGCCTCGGGCTGCCCCAGCGCGGCCAGCAGGACGCGGGTGCCGTCGAGGTCGAACTTGGGATGACGGCGTTCGAGCCCCCACAGGGCCTCGAGCCGTCGCTGGAGTTCTTGAGTCACGGACGGGGCGTCAGGCGAAACGGCCCGGGCGAGCCATGGCGATCCGGCATCGGGTTCTCATGCACCATGCCTCACTCGAGTCAGACCGAACGGGGAGCGTTCGGGTCATAGCGGTGCGGCGACTTCCCACCCTCGGGAGCGAAACCGCGCGTGGAGTGCCAGAAGAAGCCGAGCAGCTGGCCGAGCTCCGCGCGCATGTGCTTGCGATGGATGATGCGGTCGATGAAGCCCTTCTCGAGCACGAACTCGGCACGCTGGAAGCCCGGCGGCAGGTCCTCACCGATGGTCTGCTTGATCACGCGCGCTCCGGCGAAGCCCACGAGTGCCTTGGGCTCGGCCACGATCACGTCGCCGAGCGAAGCGTACGAAGCCAGCACGCCGGCCGTGCTGGGGTCGGTGAGCACCGACACGAACGGCAGCCGTGCGGCGCGCAGCTGCGCCAGGACCACGCTGGTCTTGGCCATCTGCATGAGCGACAGGATGCCTTCCTGCATGCGCGCGCCGCCGGTGGCGGACACGATCACACAGGCCCGGCGCTCGGCGATCGCGGTCTCGATCGAGCGCGTCACCTTCTCGCCCACCACGGAGCCCATGCTGCCGCCCATGAAGAAGAAGTTCATGAGCGTGACGCTGGCCGGGATGCCGCCGATGGTCGCCACGCCGCAGAGGGCCGCGTCCTTCTCGCCGGTGTCCTTCTGCGCCAGGGCGAGCCGCTCGGTGTACGGCAGCTTCGCGTCGCGGAACTCGAGCGGGTCGCCGGCCACCAGGTTGGCGTGGCGCTCCTGGAACGAGTCCTCGTCGGTCAGGTACTCGACGTAGGTGCGCGCCGAGACCCGGAAGTGGTGCCCGCAGTTGGGGCAGGTCCACAGGTTCTCGTCGAGCACCGTCTGGAACAGCGCCTCACCGCAGCCATCGCACTTGGTCCACAACCCCTCGGGCATCTCGGTGCGGTCAGGTTTGGCCGCCGGCTTGATGCCCGTGCGTTCACGCTTGAGCCAGGACATGGTCTTCGAGCTGTCTCCGGGTCTGGACGGCAAGCTCATGCCCGGGCCATGTGGCCTGCCTGCACGAGCTTTCGGCTGGGGAACGGCCACAATCTAATACCCCGGGAACCTCACCGCCACTTGGGGCATTGTAAGGCACGACCCGGCCTACCGGCCGGACAGGCGCCCCCGTTCCTGCCTGTCCGTGGACCGCCTCACCCGGAATCACCGTCCCGACACTCCGCCTGGTCCGTAGCTCCACAACGCACTCCCTCCCACGCGAGCCCCATGACGACCCTGTCGACAACGCCCCGAGCCAGCTCGGACCGGAAGACCGCGGCACGTGCGGCTCGTGCCGCCCGAGCGGCCGCGACCAGCCGTTCGTCGGTGAATCGTCACGGGCTACCTTCGGTGCCGTGACACCAGAGGAGTTCGCCGACCTCGCCCAT
>JBEBGT010000578.1:0-2659 GCA_040081365.1 Candidatus Eiseniibacteriota bacterium
ATAAGAGACAGCTGGCGCAGTGGGCCGAACGCAGTCCCGCCGAACCGCGCCGGTTGCGCGCGGTGCTGCAGCTGGAGCCGGGCCCGCTCGGGGCCATGCTGGCGCTGGAGGCGCGCGTCACCGGCGGCGGCCTGCAGGATGCGCCGCGCACGTGGCGGCAGCTGGAGCAGCTCGCGAGCGACTTGAAGCGCCAGCCCATGTTGTTCGCGCCGCCGGAGGCGCGCTTGTTGCGCGCGCTCACGGCGTCGGAGTTCGCCGCCCCGCACACGCCGGGTGGCACGCGCATCGAACTGACCAGCGAGCGCATGCAGGCACTGCTCGATCGTGTGCCGGAATCGCCGCACTTCACGTGGAGCCCGAACCTGCCCGAGGCACTGGCCCTCCGCGCCGGCGTCGAGCCGGGCGCGCGCGCCAGCCTGCACGCGGTGGAAGTGCGCGTGGTGCCGGTGTGCGACACCAGCGGCGAGACGCCGCGCCTGGAGCTGTCGCTCGAATGGGCGGACGGCACCACGCGCGCGTTCCAGGACTCCGTGCTGCTGTCGCCGCTCGGGCTGGCCTCGGGCGGGCGCACGCACGTGGCGCTGGCGGGCGGGCGCTTCGTGCGCATCGTGGACGAGCCGCCCAAGGAAGTCGTGAAGCTCTTGCAGGAGGGCGGGCTCGCGCTGCGCCGCAACGACGGCGCGGTGCTCGAGAAGCTGTCGCGCTCGTTCCCAGTGGTGCGCACGGCGCTGCGCCGGCTCACGCGCATCCACGACGTCGACGTGATCGGTTGCTTCGAGCTCGCGGCCGACGACTGGCTGCGCGTGCGCGTGTTCGCCGCGGCGCGCGCGGCGCAGTGGTCGCCGGGCGCGATCACGCCCGAGGGCGCGGTGTTCGAGTACCGGCCCGCGCTGGGCTGGATGCGGCTCGAACCCAACGACACCGTGGTGGCCGGCATGGAAGCGGTCACCGTGGGCGATCCCGAGCCCAAGCCCGGCGAAGCCGTGACGCCCGCCGAGCCGCCGCCGCTCATCGAAGTACCGCCGGCGCCCACCGCGGACGAGGCCGAGCTCGACGCCGAAGCACAGGCGGAAGAGGCCGCCGCCGCGATGGCCGCAGCACAAGCGGACGCCGGCGCCAGCGCCGCGATGGCCGCACTCGCGCACCTGTCGCCCGCGGATGGCGACGCAAACGCGATCGAGGGCGGCGAGCGTGCGTGGTTCGAGTTGCCCGACCCCGAGTACGTGCAGCCCGTGGTCGAGTGGGTCGAGTCGCTGCCGCAGGGGGACCAGTCGGGCAAGCGCCGGCGCGGCCCGCGCGTGCCGCTGGGTGCGCCGAGTGGTTGGTGGCTGCGCCTCACGAGCCACGTGCTCGATGCGCTGGCCGATGCGTGGGAGGCACGCCCGGGTGGCGTGCGCTGGTTCGCGGACACCGGTGCGAGCGGGCTGTTCAAGGCGCGGCGCGCCGTGCCCACCGTGCGCGTGTCGTCCACGGGCATGGACTGGTTCACCGTGTCCGCCGAATGGCAGGCCGAGGGACTCGCGCTCCAGGAACAGGATCTGTCGCTGCTGCGCACGAGCCGCGCGCCGTTCGTGAAGCTGTCGAGCGGCTGGGTGCGCCGCGCCGACCTCGAGGAGTTCGACGAGGCGTCCAAGCGGCTCGCCGACTTGGGGCTGGAAGCCGGCGCCGGCGAAGTGCGTGTGCCGCTGTGGCAGCTCGCGCAGGCCGATCCCGCCAGCCTCGATGCTCTCGAGACGTTCGGTGCATCGTCGGCGGACCTCGAGGCCGTGCGTGCGCTGCGCCAGCGGCTATCCGAGTTCGCCGGGCTGCCGCGCGTGCCGCAGCCCAAGGGGCTCGAGGCCGAGATGCGCCCGTACCAGCACGAGGGCCTCGACTTCCTGGCGTGGACCGCGAGCATCGGGCTCGGGGCCGTGCTGGCCGACGACATGGGCCTGGGCAAGACACTGCAGGCGCTGGCGTGGCTCGCGCACTTGGACGAGACCGAACCCGCGCACGCGCCCTCGTTGGTGGTATGCCCGGCGTCGGTCATGCATCACTGGGCGCGCGAGGCCAAGCGTTTCTCGCCCGGGCTCAAGGTCATGGTGCTCGAGAGCGGCCGCGAACGCGCCGGGCATCGCGCCAAAGTGACGCAGCACGACATCGTGATCACGAACTACGCGCTGCTGCGCCAGGATATCGAGTTCTGGCGCGAGCTGCCGCTGCGCGCCGTGATCCTCGACGAAGCGCAGCAGATCAAGAACCCGTCGGCCGCCGTGACGCGCGCCGCACTCGAACTGCGCGCGCGCTACCGCGTCGCGCTCACCGGCACGCCGCTCGAGAACCGCGCGCTCGACCTGTGGAGCATCGTGTCGTTCGTGCATCCGGGCTTCTTGGGATCGCGCTCGGCGTTCTCGGCGCGCTACGACACGCCCGATGCCCCGCCACATCGCCGCCGGCTTCTGGCCGCGCGCTTGCGTCCGCTCTTGCTGCGCCGCTTGAAGCAGCAGGTCGCGCAGGAGCTGCCGCCGCGCGTGGAGGAACGCGTCGATTGCGCGCTCACCGCCGGCCAGCGCCGGCTCTACCTGGCCGAGCTCGGCCGCGCGCGTGCGTTCCTGGGCACGTTGCTCGCCGACCCGCAGGGCCTGGAGCGCAATCGCATGCCCGTGCTCGCCACGCTCAC
>JBEBGT010000579.1:0-2651 GCA_040081365.1 Candidatus Eiseniibacteriota bacterium
TGCACTGTCAGGGTGTCAGCGCTCGGCTGCGGAAGTGGCCCTCTCCGGACCTCTCCCCCGATCCCGCCCCAGTGCGGAACTTGCTCCCGCACAGCGAGTTCCGATGTTCGGGCCGGCTCTGGAACGTCCGGCCCATGTCTTGCTTTTACAGTCCTGCGAGCGGCAACCGATCCCTGCGAGCTGGGGCGGCCCGACCGAGACCTCGGTCAATCGGCCGCGGCGGTTGCCGCGATTAAAAGAAGCGAGGTCGATCGGACCTCGTGTCCATAGGCGCGGCGTTCACGTGCACGCCCAGAGGCTGACGCCCCAACCGTCTCTTCTGAGCGGGGAGGATGGACCGTGACGCCGCGCCACCTTTATACCCGCTTCCCGGGAGACAGCCGAGAATCTCCGTGGTGCCCGCGCCCCGCCGTCCAACCGCCGGTAGCAAACCGGCCTCGAACGCCTCGGACCGCGCGCGCCGCCGACGCGTAGCCGCCAAGCGGGCGGGACGCGATGCGCGCGTCCTGCTGTGTGAACGCACCAGCAAGGGCCCCACCCGCAAACTCCTCCAGCAGCTGCACTTCAATCTCGTGGTGTGCCATGCGCTCGAAGAGGCGCTGCGCGAGACCGCCAAGCACACGGTCGACGTCGTGGTGGTGGTGATGGAGCAGGACCACGGGGAGTGCGTCGGGTTGCTGCAGTTGCTGCGTCGCGCCCTGCCGCGCACGCCGTTCGTGCTGGTGCTCGACGACCCCACGCCCGCCGCCCGGCTGGCCACGCTCACCGTGCGGCCGTTCTACGTGGCGGTGCCCCCCGTGGGCCCCGACGAGATGGCGGCCGTGTTGCGCGACGCGCTGGCGGCGAGCCGCAAGAAGAAGTAGCGCGGCGAGGCGCCAGCCGCCGACATGCACGCGAGCGGCAAGTCCTCTACTCTCGCGCCCCATGACCGACGCCGAACGTGACGCCTTCGCCAAGCTCGTCGCCGTGTGCCGCCGCCTGCGCGGCCCCGACGGCTGCCCGTGGGACCAGAAACAGACACTCGAGAGCATGACGCCCTACCTCACCGAGGAGGCGGCCGAGTCCGTGGAGGCGATCGGCAACCTCGACGCCGACCACTCGGCCGAGGAGCTGGGCGACCTCGCGTTCCTGGTGATCTTCTGTCTCGAGCTCGCGCAGGAACGCTGGGGCATCGGGCTGGCCGAAGCCCTCGACCGCGCGGCCGAGAAGCTGATCCGCCGCCATCCACACGTGTACGGCGACGCCCAGGTGCGCGACGGCGAGGACGCCTACCGGCAGTGGCAGGAGATCAAGCAGGCCGAGAAGAAGCACGATCCCGAGCGTCGGGTGTCGCTACTGGGCGAGCAGCCCAAGGGCCTGCCCGCGTTGGTCGCGGCGTACCGGCTGCAAGAGAAGGCCGCCGCGGTCGGCTTCGACTGGCCCACCCCCGACGGCTCGCTGGCCAAGGTGCGCGAGGAGACTGCCGAGGTCGCGCGCGAGATCGGCGCGCTGGCCCCGGGTGCGCCCGCCAGCACCGAGTTGGCCCGCGAGCTGGGCGACCTGCTGTTCGCGGTCACCAACCTGTCGCGCAAGCTGGGCGTGGATCCCGAGCGCGAACTGCGTGGAACCATGTCGCGCTTCCGCGAGCGCTTCGTGTATATCGAACAGCGGCTCGCCGAGCGCGGCCGCACGCCGGTGCAGTCGAACCTGGCCGAGATGGACGCCCTCTGGGACGAAGCCAAGCTCCGGCTCAAGACCGCGCCGCCGTCCGGAGCGCAGTGACGTTGGCGCAGAAGCACGGAAGCTCCGCAGGCGAAGTGACATCGCCGCAACGCTGATGCAGCCGCGAACATGACGTTGCCGCGAGCATGACGTTGCCGTAGAGACCACGTTGCCACGAACAGGAGACGCTGCACATGAGTGACATGACGAGCGACCGGGGCCGCGACGCGGCGTTGTTCCTGCAGTTGGTGCTGGGACTCCAGCAGGCCGCCATGGTGGCGCTGGGCAAGCTCATGAACCCGGTCACGAACAAGATCGAGCGCAACCTGGAAGCCGCTCGCAACACCATCGACACGATCGGTGCCATCGAAGCGCGCACGCGCGGCAACCTGGAGTCCGACGAGCAGCGCGTGCTCACGCAGGTGCTCACCGACCTGCGCATGAACTACCTCGACGAGGTGAAGAAGGGCTGACGCCGCCTGCGGCTCGCTCCCCCCCTCTCGATGAGCACTCCCTCGCGTCGCACCGGGCCGTTCGGGCTGTCGAACCGGCTGTGGTTGTTCTTCGCCGGACTCGCGGGCTGCGCCGCGCTGCTGTTCGTGCGCGGCTGGTACGCGGGCGACATGAAGTTCCGCTTCCTGGCGTGGAACCTGTTCCTGGCCCTGGTGCCCGCCGTGGCGGCCGCCGCCATGAACCGCGCCGACCACCGCGGCCATGTGGCGCCCACGCTGGGTTGGGGTGTGATCTGGCTGCTGTTCCTGCCCAATGCGCCCTACCTGATCACCGACCTCGTGCACCTGCACCCACGCCCGCCGGTGCCGTACTGGTACGACATCGGGCTGTTCGCCGCGTTCGCGGGCGCCGGCGTGCTGGCGGCGTTCTCGTCGCTCGCCGACGTGCAGCGCGTCGTGCACCGCCACTGGAACCGCTGGGCGGGCTGGGTCGTGGTC
>JBEBGT010000580.1:0-2644 GCA_040081365.1 Candidatus Eiseniibacteriota bacterium
CCCTTCACGGCCTCCGCCATCCTGGCTTCGGCCTGGGCGCGACTCGCCATATTCACAACCCATCTCGTACCCGGTCCTGTACTGGCGAGGGCGTGCGATCTGTCGTTCGCGCGGCGCTTCGTGCGCGACTCGCCATATTCACAACCCATCTCGTACCCGGTCCTGTACTGGCGGGTGCGGTCGGTCTGTCGTTCGCGCGGCACTTCGTGCGCGACTCGCCATATTCACAACCCATCTCGTACCCGGTCCTGTACTGGCGAGGGCGCGCGATCTGTCGTTCGCGCGGCGCTCCGCGCGCGACTTTTCCAGGCGATCAGGCATACGACACTCGATGGGCGGAGGCGCGGGTGAGCCGGGAGAGTGCGGCGTGCACGCGTTGTTCGGCGGTCGCTTCTGGCATGTGCGCGGTGATCTCCACGCCGCGGCGGGCTTCGGGGATCGAGAAGCCCAGTGAGCGCAGCGCGGCGATGATGTCGGCACGTATGGACTCGGCATCGGGTCGCGTGGTCGCCGCCGCGTGCGCCGGCTGTAGCGATTCACTCGTCGAGGATGGAGTGGGTGCGGGTTCGGAAGTGGCTGCGGACCCGGGCGTGGGCTCGAGCGCGTCCGTCGGTGCGGGCGCGGGCGTGATCTCGGGTTCGACTGCCGGCTGCGCGCCAGCCTTCGCTGCGCGCTGCGCCTTGCGCTGCTTCGTTCTCGCGGCCTCGGCGCGCGACTGTTCAGTGCGGGCCGCGATCAATGGCGCGCCCAGCCGGCGCTTGGCCTCCATCTGGTTATGGCGGCGGCACAGCGTGCGCAGGTTGCTGGCGACCGTCTGGCCGCCCTCCGCCAGCGGCACGATGTGGTCGAACTCCAGGTGCCACTCGGAACCGCAGCGCGTGCCGTCGGGCCCCACGTAGGCGCAGCGGGCGCCGTCGCGTTCGCACACGGCTTGCCGCACGGCGGCTGGCACGTAGCGGCCGTTCGGCTTGGCGTCACTCGGCCGCGTGCGCACGCCCTTGCCGAACTTGCGCTTGTCGAGCATCGCCGCGGCGAGCTTCAAGGCGTACTCGATCACCTGTGCAGCGTTGCCCGACGGCACCGCGTGCGAGGCGAGCGCGCGCACACGCTGGAAGTGCTCGTACGCCGCCATCGAGAGCTGGCCGCGGAGCTGCACACAGTCGGCCGAGAGCGGCGTGAACTTCGCGTGCAGCGCCGGCCGCGACGCCGCGACGTTCTGCTGCCCGCGCGTCTCACGAAGTGGCCCTGTCGAACTCGCACCGTTCGCGAGATCCGATGGGACAGGAGGTGGCCCCGGGGCCACCTCGACCCCGGAATTCCCTGCAATTCCGCAGTTCAGCTCCAGCGCGGGCGAATCGTCGCGCAGGCCCACGCGCGGGAACCGGCGCGCCAGCATGAACTCCAGTTCGACGCGCGTGAGGTTGGCCGCCTCGTCGAGGAGGCCGGCCGCATTCGCCTCGGTGAGGTGCGCCGCCAGCACAAGCACGCTGCCCACGTTCAACCGGCCGTCCGCGATCATCTCGAAGATCACCGGGAACGTGAGCGCGGTGCGGCACACGCGGATGCGCTTGTTCGCGCGGTCCTCCGACATGCGCAGCCGCCGCATGCAGTAGTCCTGCATCGAGTCGTAGCCGAGTCGCAGGAACTCCTCGCGCACCTCGAGCTCGGCCAGATGCGCCAGAACATCGGCGTCGGTGGCCAGCTCCTGTGCTGCGAGAGCATCGAGCTGCCGCACGAGCAGCGGCGTGGGAAGCGAACGCAGCGAGTAACGACCAACCGGGGGGCGCACGATGGCAACCGACATGACGACTCCGCTCCGGGGGCGGGTGCTCGGGGGCACACAAGAACGCTAACACGCGCGTTTTCGACGCCCATACGTGCACGCACAGCGCGAAACGGGCAACGCCGCGAGAAAATTGCAGCCCGAACTCGCGCCACGCGAAGCCCGCGCAACAGATGCACGCACACGCCACGCCACGAACGCCGCCGCGCTTTCGAACAAGCCAAGCGCGCGAACGCGTCAAGAGCGATGTGCGGCAATTCTCGCAGCGCGCATAGGTTTCTTGCGCTGTCCCGCACGCGAACTCACCAAACGCTCATGCGCCGCGACAGACCCGCGCGCGAAGTGCCGCGCGAACGACAGCCCGCAAGCACTCGCCAGCACAGGACCGGGTACGAGATGTGTTGAGAGCATGGCGCGTGGCGCACGAAGTGCCGCGCGACCGACAGACCGCCCGAGCCCGCCAGTACAGGACCGGGTACGAGATGGGTTGTGAATATGGCGAGTCGCGCCCAGGCCGAAGCCAGGATGGCGGAGGCCGTGAAGGGCGCGTCAGGGAGGTGAGGCCATGGATGGCCGAACCGAGCGTTCGCCATATTCACGACCCGGCTCGTGCCCGGGCCGTCCGGAACGCAGGCCGTTGAAGTTGCGGGAGAACCGAACCGAGCGTTCGCCATATTCACGACCCGGCTCGTACCCGGGCCGTCCGGAACGCGGCCGTTGACGTTGAAGTCGCGCACAGCCCCGGGCCGTCGCGGAACGCAGTTCGGCCCCGCGAACTGTGGGGCTCGCGGGGCCGATCGGACTGTGTAAGACCGGGAAGCTAGATATGGCGCGACACCAACTGGGCCAGTTCCGCCTTAG
>JBEBGT010000581.1:0-2644 GCA_040081365.1 Candidatus Eiseniibacteriota bacterium
CACCTGCGGCTCGCCGCAGGTGACCCGCGCCCCGCCGGGCTCGTCGGCGCGCACGATCCCAGACGTTCGGCACTGGTGCTGCCATTGTTCCGGCGTGGCGAGCCGTTCGGTGCGATCGAGTGCCTGGGCAAGCGCGGCGGCGAGTTCACGGCCGCCGACTTCGACCGGCTCGAGGTCGCCGCCGAGGGCGTGTCGTTCGCGCTCGACTACGCGTGGCTGTCGCAGGAGATCGAGCGCCGCGCGCTCGAGAAGGAAGTGCTGCTCGAGGTCACCCGGCTGCTCGCCGCCCCGTTCGACCTCGAGGAGGTCGTCGAGGCGATCTTCACGGGCCTGCGCCAGGTCGTGGACTTCGATGCCGCGGCCATCTACCTGGTCACGCGCGGCACCGACGTGCTCGAGATGGTGTCCGAGCACGGCTATCCCGAGGGCTCGGAGTCCGCGTTCGACCTGCAGATCGGGCAGGGCATCGTGGGTTGGGTGGCCAAGAACGGCGAGCCCGTGATCGTGCCCGACGTGAACGCCGACCACCGCTACGTGGCCGCGCGGCTCAGCACGCGCAGCGAGATCGCCGCCCCACTCATCGTGGAGGGCCGCGTGATCGGGGTGTTCAACCTCGAGAGTGATCACGAGGACATCTACCACGATGGCCACCTCGAACTCTTGAACGCGTTCGCGGCCCAGGCGGCCGTGGCGGTGGAGCGCGCGCGCACCGCGCGCGACCGTGTCGAGCGCCGGCGGCTCGAGAAGGAACTGGCCATCGCGCGCGACATCCAGCGCTCGTTCCTACCCGCCCAGGCGCCGCGCGTGCCGGGCTTCGACCTGGCGGGCACGTCGATCTCGCACGACCAGGTGGGCGGCGACTACTACGATTTCATCGCGGTGAGCGAGACGCGTATGGGCCTCGCGATCGCCGACGTCTCGGGCAAGGGCATCCCGGCCGCACTGCTCATGGCCGGGTTCCGCATGGCGCTGCTGGCCGAGATCCGCAACGAGTTCGCGATCCGCGCCGTGATGCGCAAGGTGAACCAGCTGCTGCACGAGAGCACCGAGCGCGACCGTTTCGTCACGGCGTTCTATGGCGTGCTGGATTGGAAGAACGGCGTGCTCATCTTCTCGAACGCGGGCCACAACCCGCCGCTGCTGCTGCGCGCGGCGGGCGGCAGCGAACCGCTCACCGAGGGCGGCGTGGCGCTGGGCGTGCTCGAGGACACGCACTACGACGAGCGCCCGGTGGGTATCGAGCACGGCGACATCGTGGTCATGTACACCGATGGCGTGTCCGAGGCCGAGAACGAGAACAGCGAGCAGTTCGGCACCGAGCGCATCGAGGCGATCGTGCGCGCGCATCCCGAGCACAGTGCACGCGAGCTCACGCAGGACATCGTCGCGGCCGTGCTGGACTGGGCGGGCGACCGCGGCCTGAACGACGACCTCACGCTGCTCGTGATGCGGAAGCTGCCCCGGACGGCTTGAGCGCTCGACTTCCCGACGAACGGCGCGAGCGCGACTTCCGCCGGCTGTGGGCCGCGCAGGGTGTGTCCACGTTCGGTTCGCTCGTCACGCGAGCCGCGCTGCCGTTCACGGCGGCACTCGCGCTCGGTGCGAACGCCGCGCAGATGGCGCTCCTCGGCGCCGCGAACCTGGTGGCGGGTGTGCTCGTCGCCCCGCTTGTCGGGCCGTGGCTCGACCGCAGCCGGCGTAAGCCCGTGATGCTGGCGTGCGACGCCGTGCGGGCGTTGTTGTTGGCCGCGATCCCGGTCGCGGCACTCTCGGGACACCTCACCTTCGAGCTGCTGCTGGTCGTGCAGGTGCTCTCGGGCGCATTCAGCACGGTGTTCGACGTGGCGCAGGCCAGCTGGCTACCGGAGTTGGTCGGCGAGGCGGGCCTCGTGCGCGCGAACGCCCGGCTCGCCGGAACCAACGCGGTGGCCGAGATGGCGTCGTTCGGGCTCGCGGGCTGGCTCGTGCAGTGGTTCGGCGGTCCGATCGCCATCGCGCTCGATGCCCTGAGCTATGTGGGCTCGGCGCTGGCACTGACCGGCATCCGCACGCCCGAGCGCGTGGCGGTCACGGTCACGCGCGATGGGGTGGCGCGCTCACCCCTGGCGATCCTGCGCACCGCACTCGGCGAGGCCGCCGACGGGCTGCGACTCGCGTTCGCGGATCCGGCCCTCGCCGCACTCGCCATCGCCGAGGCGGCGCTGTTCGCGGCGTTCGGGACGTTCATGGCGTGCTACACGCTGTTCGCCACGCGCGAGCTGGCATTGCCCACTGGGCCGCTCGGTATGGTGTTCGGGCTCGGCGGCGCCGCGGCGCTGGCCGCCGCGTGGGCCGCCCCGCGACTCGGCCGCGCCCTCGGGGTGAGGGGCACGATGGCGCTGGGGCTGGCGCTCGGAGCAGTGGGCCTCACGCTCGCGACCATCGCCCCGCCGGGGCGGCCGGCGGTCGCGCTCGCGCTGCTCGCCGCCCAGCAGCTGGTGGGAGATGGGGGTTGGACGCTGTTCCTGGTGCACGCCGGCAGCCTGCGCATGCAGCTGGCGCCCGCGCAGGCCCGTGCGCGGGTGGCCGCGGGCGCGCACGCCACCGGCGTCACCGCCATGCTGGCGGGCTCCGCGCTCGCCGCCGCCATCGCGGGGCGCTGGAG
>JBEBGT010000582.1:0-2643 GCA_040081365.1 Candidatus Eiseniibacteriota bacterium
CCGCGTGCGCTGTGGGCGGGCGAGAACGACTGGGTGCTGCAGCCGCTCGACGCCGTGACGGTGTTCTCGAGCGCGCGCTTGCCCGCCGCGGTGTCGCTGGCGGGTGAGGTGACGCGGCCCGGGACCTACTCGATCACACCCGGCGAGCGCCTCTCGGCGGTGCTGGCCCGTGCGGGTGGCGTCACGAAGCAGGGTTCCATCCGCGCCGCGGTGTTCCGTCGGCCGGGCTCGGCCAGCTATATGCGCGAGATGCGCCGCACCCTGCACCTGCGCCGGGACGCCGACCTCGAAGCACAACGTCAGGCCGTGGTGGGCGACTCCGCCGCACTGGCGGCGATCGACGCCCAGAAGCGGATGTTCGACCAGCTCGAGGCCGGCCTCGACAACGACCGCGTGGTGCTGTCGCTCGACGAGCGCCACAAGTGGACGGGCACGGTGCGTGACGTGATGCTGGAGGACGGCGACCAGCTGTACGTGCCGCTGCATCCCACCACTGTGCTGGTGATGGGCAACGTCATGAACCCGGGCACGCTGTCGGCGCGGCGGGGCGCGTCGATCGCGGACTACATCCGCATGGCCGGCGGGCTGTCGCGCCGTGCCGACCGCTCGTCGAGCTACGTCCTGCGTGCGGGCGGCGAGGCCGTGCCGCTCGTCAAGGTCGGACGGGTCGAGCCGGGCGATGTCATCGTCATCGCGCCGCAGCCAGTCGAGAGCCGCACGCTCGGGCGCAGTCTGGCCAGCGCGACCCAGTACCTGGTGCAGGCGGCGGCGGCCGCCGCGGTGATCATGGCGGCGGGGCGGCGATGACCCCGGCCCCGGCGGTGTGGCGCGTCTCGGTGCCGCGTCTGATCGTGCGCGCGTGGACCGAACGGTTGCAACTCGTGCGCTTGCACGCGGTGGTGGGTGTGTTGGCGCTGGGGGTCGTGTTCGTGCTGCCGCGCTGGTACGCGGCCAGCGTCACGCTGGTGCCGGCGGCGCACGACGGCCTGAGCCTCGACCTCACGGGCGGCAGCGTGCCGCTGGGCGGCGCGATGTTCGGACTCGGTTCCGGTCCCACGCCGCAGGACCAGTTGCGCGCGGTGATCCGCAGTCGCGCGGTGGCGGACTCGATCGTGTCGCGCTTCACGCTGCGCGAACGCTGGCAGCTCAAACGCCAGGAACAGGCGCGCCGCAGGCTCGCGGAACACACGCAGATCACCACACCCCGCGAGGGCGAGGTGCACATCGAGGTCGAGGCCGAGGATCCGGCGCTGGCGCGCGACCTGGCCGCGGCGTACGCGCGCTTCGCCGGCAGCGAGAGCATCCGCTTGAAGGCCAGTCTCGCCGCGCAGCGCCGCCTGTACCTGGAAGCGCGCATGGCGGAAGTCGAGCACGAGATCTCGCTGGCCTCCACGCGCACGCGGCTGTTCGAGGAACAACACGGCGCCGTGAGCCTGCCCGACCAGGCGCGCGAGACCATGGATGCGTACGGCGCGCTGCGCGCGCAGCGCGCCCTGCTGCAGACCGAGCTCGCGGCCGCGAGCCGCTGGTACGCCGAGGGCACGCCCGAGGTGAGCACGTTGCGTGCTCGCATCGCCGAGCTCGACCGCCAGGTGGGTGCGCTCGGCACGCAGGGTGGTCCCATGCAGCCCAAGGGACTCGACCTGCCCGCGCTCCGGCAACAGTACGTGGACCTGACGCGCGACGAGCAGAGCCTGATCGCGGTGGCCGAGCTGCTGCGCCGTGCGCGCGAGCAGGCGCGCGTCGAGGAAGCGAACCCGGTGCCGGCGTTCTCGCTGCTCGACGCCGCCGAACTGCCGGAGCGACACTCGCGCCCGGCTCGCGGGCTCACCGTGCTGCTGGCGCTGGCGTTGTGCGCGGCGGGCGCGTTGGGCTGGCTGTGGTGGAGTGACCCGATGCGAGGTGGCGAAGGCCACGGCTCGCGCGAAGTCGAGAGCCTGCTCGCGGAGGTCCGCGATGACACGCGGATCGCCGGCGGCCCCGACGAGCCCGCGCGCACACCGCGCGCGGGTGGCAAGGCGGTGGCGGCATGATGCGGCGGTGGCGTTCGATCCTCGACCCCGAGACCGTCGACCGGTTGCGGCCGCCGACCGCGGGCGAAGCCACGGCCCTGTGGTTCCTCGGCAGCGCGTGGCTGTTGTACGGCGCGTGGCTCACCGTGATGGGGCTGCCCGTGTGGTTGCCCGCGGTGCCGGTGGCCGGCCTGCTCGCCATGTGGGGCTGGAAGCGGCGCGGCTGGCTGTTCTGGTTCCCGGCCGCCGCCGTGGTGGCCGCGCTGTTCGACGCACGGCTCGGGGGTGCGGGCCCCGGGCACCTGCTCGACCTGGTCATGACCGGCATGGCCTTGGTGGTGATCGCGCGCCGCATGGCGCGCGGTTGGCCGCACCGGCGACTCGGGCTGGTGGAGTGGTTGAAGCTCGCCTCGCTCGCCGCCGGCTTGCTGTTGGCGCTCGGGGATCCGCGCGGCGACTCCCCGCGGCTCTGGCGACTTGCCGCCGCCGGTGCCGCGGCGTTCAGCGCCGCGTGGCTCGCGGCCCGGCGCGCACCGGCCAGCACGCGCGCCCGGCTGGCGTTCCCGCTCACGGCGGGGCTGCTCGGCGCCGCCTCACTCGTGTCCGCGCTCACGCGACACACTCCGACCTC
>JBEBGT010000087.1:0-9958 GCA_040081365.1 Candidatus Eiseniibacteriota bacterium
CACCGTAAACGATCATGCGAGTCGCCGAGCCATCGACGATGGCGGTGGCCGAGCCTCTCGCGCTCGGCCGGGGCAGCGGCGGGACCAACTCGTGCCACGCGGGGGTACCTCCGAGTGAGAGTTCCCAGAGGTCTGAGCGCCAGTTCCCGTTCGAACCGGCGAACACGATCATTCGATCCCGGACGGCATCGTAGACGGCTGTGTGCCCCTCGCGCGCTCCCGGGGTAGGACCCAGAGGCGTCAGTTGCTCCCACCTTGGCACGGGGCTCATCCAGAGCGCCCAAAGGTCATTGAGGAATATCTGATCACCAGCTCCACCGAACACCAGCATCCGGTCCCGGAGTGGGTCGTAGATCGCCGTGTGGAACCCCCGCGGTTGCGGGGGACTCCCAGTCGGGACGATCGGAGTCCATTTCGGAGTGCCATACAGAGAAAGCTCCCACACGTCATCACAGTAGGCGAAGTGTTGATCGGATCCCCCGAACAGGATCATGCGGTGTCGAAGCGGGTCGTGGACGGCGCTCGCGCCCAACCGCCGGCTCGGGCGCGAGACCCCTGTGGGGAGCGCACGCCATGCCGGTGCGGTGCCCAGCGAAAGAGCCCAAGAGTCGTTGAGCCCGAGGTCGGTCCCGAACTCGTCGCGGCCGCCGAAGATCACCAGTTCCCGTGCCACGGGATCGAAAGCGCCCGAGTGACGATAACGATAGCTGGGGGATACCCCGGGTGTCGGCAGCGGCGCCCAGTGCGGAGTTCCCGACAGTTCCAGGGACCATGCCTCGTTCGGCACACTGGTGCTGGTCGCGCCGCCCCAGACCACCACGCGATCCGCCGTGGAGTCATACACTGCCGCCGAGTACCACGCTGGGGGCGCCGGGGGCCCCGCTGTCGGGACCAAGCTCCATGTGGGGGTGTCCGCCAGCGAGAGCGCCCAGACATCGTCAGGACCGAAGATGAGTTCGGTGTCACCACCCATCAGGATGAGCATCCGGTCCCGCACCGGATCGTAGACTGCCTGATGCGCGACGCGCCCGAACGGCAGCGAGTCGACCGGAACGATCGGACTCCACACGGGTGGTTCGGCGAGCGAGAGAGCCCAGGTCTCGCCATAGGAGTAGTTCCCAAAACTGGCCCCTCCACATACGATCATGCGGTCACGCCGTGGGTCGTAGATGGCGGAATGGGCGTACCGCGCGGCCGGCGTCGGGCCCGATGTGCCCAGCAGACTCCACGTCGGAACCGCGGTCGCGAAGGACAGGGACCAGACACCGCCTGCCGTGTCGCCGTAAGTGACGCCGCCGTACACCAGCATGCGATCCCGGATGGGATCGAAGATGGCTGAGTGGTCGATACGTACGTCGGGGGCTGGGCCCTGGGTGGTGAGCCGGCTCCACTCGTGATCGCCTTCCAACGAGAGCACCCAGACATCGTTGTCCGAGATAGGGTAGGCCTCGCCGCCGAACAGGATCATCCGCCGGCGAACCGGATCGTAGACCGTGGTGGCCCCCTCTCGCTCGGACGGTGGAGGGAACGCCTTCCATGTGCCGTCGTCCGCGCTCGCCGCGGTCGATGCCGCGAGGCTCCCCGTGGGGAAGACACGGTTCATGACTGCCGGCTCGAGGCCATTCTGTGAGAGCGAGCGGAGACCCCGCAGCGGCCACCCAGGGTGGGACGTGTCCGCAGCGCTCACGTTGGGTAACGCCGCGTAGCCCTCGCTGACGGGCTGTGCGTCCGGGCGGGCTCCGAGAGAGCCACTGGCGGCGCGAGACGAACAGGGCAGTCCTGCCGTCACGGCCAGCACGAGCATCAAGGCACGTGCCGTGCGAACTCGATGAAGCTGACGCATCGGCGGTCCCTCCATGGATCCGCTTCTCGGCCTGACTCGGGCGAACGTCGGACGCGGTGAATAGCGCAATCCGGATTTCACATTACGGCGAGTCCAAGGAGTCGTCAATATAGACGCGACGTTCGCCGGCCGCGATCGCGGAGCGCACCGCACCGTGCTGCTCCACCCAGCACAACGGCCCCGCCGTCACCGGCGGGGCCGTTGTATTTCTCGCCAGGCTCGAGTTACTTCACGCGCCGTTCGACCGTCACGGCCGCGTGCTTCTCCTGGAAGAACGCCTCGGCCTCGGCCACGTCGTCGGGGCTGCCGATGTAGAGCGGTGTGCGCTGGTGCAGCGCGGCGGGGGCCACGTCCATGATCCGACGCGTGCCGTCGCTCGCGGCACCACCGGCCTGTTCGGCCACGAACGCCAGCGGGGCGCCCTCATACAGGAGCCGCAGCTTGCCGTTCGGGTTCTTCTTGTCGCCGGGGTACATGTAGATGCCGCCGTAGAGCAGGTTCCGGTGAAAATCGGCCACCAGCGAACCCACGTAACGCGCGCTGTAGGGCCGGCCGGTGTCGCGGTCGTCCTGCTTCAACCAGTCCACGTAGCGCTTCACACCCTCGGACCAGTGCGCGTAGTTGCCCTCGTTGCAGCTGTAGATGCGGCCACGCTGCGGCGTGCGGATGTTGGGATGCGAGAGCAGGAACTCGCCGATGCTCGGCTCGTACGTGAAGCCGTGCACGCCGTCGCCCGTGGTGTACACCAGCATGGTCGACGAGCCATAGAGCACGTAGCCGGCGCACAACTGGCGCCGGCCCGCCTGTAACACGTCTTCGTGAGTGCCCCGACCCGTCCGGGTCAGCCTCGGCAAGATCGAGAAAATAGTCCCGATATTCACGTTGGCATCGATGTTCGACGAGCCATCGAGCGGGTCGAAGTTCACCACGTAGCGCCCGATGGGGGCGCCCTCGGTGACCTGCACGATGTCCTCATCTTCTTCCGAGGCGATCACGGCGAGCTGGCCGGTGCTGCCCAGCACGCGCATGATCGTCTCGTGCGCGAACACGTCGAGCTTCTGCACCTTCTCGCCCTGCACGTTCACGGTGCCGGTGGCCCCGAGCACGTCCGCGAGCCCGGCGCGAATGACCGCCTTGTTGATCATCTTGGCGGCCAGCGCCACGTCGAGCAGCAGGCTGGTGAACTGCCCGCTGGCTTCGGGATGGATGCGCTCCTGCTGCAGCACGAACTGCGCAAGGGTCACGGCACGGTCGCTCATAGGATCCCCAGGATCGATCGCGTTCGGGTCAGTCCGACAGTCCGGTGACGTCCTCGGGGCCCTTGGCGGCCCCGACGGTGTCGGCGAACACGGGGAACGAGCCGGGCACGAACGGCGCGTGCTTGGCGGCGATCTCGCGCGTCCCACCCGTCTTCAACTGCGTGAGCAGGAACGTGAAGCGGTCCTCCAACGACTGCCCGATGGCGGCGCGCACGTCGGCGCTCAGGCCCCAGAGTTGCTGCTTCTTGGAGCCGATCGCCTTCTTGCGCGTCTTGTAGAAGAACTGCTCGTCGGTGTCGGTCGCTTTGCGCTCACCGGCCTCGCTCACGCGCAGTTCGTCGTAGATGGCCTTCTTCAAGTCGGCCGGGAACTTGGGATGATCGAAGATCATGTTCTGGAACTCGGTCGCCAGGTGGATCTCGCAGGCGCCGCGCTTCGCGAACTCGCCGAACAGTTCCGACGGCAGCGTCGACGCGCCGTGCTGCACCGCGCCGGCGAAGCCGTACTTCTCACGAGACAACTTGGACAGCGCTTCGAGCGTGTCGAAGTCGAGCTTCACCTTGGCCACGGTGCCGTCCGGCATGGGCACGCCGCCGTGGCTGGTGCCGGTCTGGATCGAGATCTTGCTCATGCCGGGCTTGCCGGGCGAGAGCTTGGCGAGCTCGGCGTTGTACACATGCACGAACGCCTCGAGCTCTTCGGCCGTGGAGTTCTTGCCGCCGACTTCACCGATCTCGCCGCCCACCGACACGGTGACGCCCGCGGGCTCGTGCTTGCGGATGAACGCGGTGATCTCGGCGCAGAGCCGGCCATTGAGAGCCTGCTGCTCCAGGTGCGTGGGCTTGTCGAGGTCCACGAGCGTCGAGGTGTCGACGTCGATGTTGTAGAAGCCGGCCTTGAGCGCCTCGGTCGTCAGCTCGAGCACGGTGTTCATCTCGGCCTTGGGGTCGGCCAGGTACTTCTTGTGGTTGATCTGGAAGTGATCGCCCTGGATGAACACCGGGCCGGTCCAGCCCTCGCGCAGCGCGGCGGCCATGATCACGAACGTGTACTCGGCCGGGCGCTGGTCGGTGTAGCTGATCTCCGAACGCGCGATCTCCATGAGCACCGCGCCGGCATCCAGCGCCTTGCGGGCGCGGAACAGCGCGCGCGCGGTGTCGTAGGCCATGCCGCGGATGTTGATCGCGGGCACGGTGAACGTGTTGGGCACCTCGCCGCGGCCACGCGCCATGTACAGGCCGTTGATCGACGCGGGGTAGAGCCCGGCCGAACGGCACTGATCCATCACGCCCTGGCGCGCGGCCTCGCGCACACCGGGGGCGCCGAACACGCCGGCCCACACCAGGCGGTCGAGGGCATCGGTGTTGCCGGTGGCCAGGACGGCGATCGCCTGGCGGACTTCATCAAGTGACTTCAGAGCGCTGGACATGGTGCACGCATCCTGCGGCCTGCGCTGCGTCACGGCCATGCAAGGCCGGCGGCGCGAGGGGCCTGCGGTTGGAGGGGATCCGGAGCGACAGGAACACTCGTCCGGGCGAGTATAGACCGCGCGCGGGGGCCGGGTAACCGGCTGCCGTGGGCCACCCTGCGGGGCTGGGGGGGCGAGCCCCCAGGGGCCGAAACGCCGAGCGGCCGCGGCAGGGTGGCCGCGGTCGCTCGGTTCGATCTCGGTGGTGCGCTCGGGTCAGGCCGAGGCAGCGCCCAACGCCACGAAGCCGTCGCGTGCCTGCCGCACCTCGGCGAAGCGCTGCGGGTCGAACGACGCGATGGCCGGGGCACGCTTGAACGCCAGGATCTCGGCCAGGTCCTCGGTGCACGCGGCGGCCATGCCCATGCCGTGCCCGGTGAAGCCGGCGCAGATGGCCAGGTGGTGCGAGGCGTCGAGCCAGCCCACCAGCGGCCGGCCGTCGCGCGCGAAGCCCATGGTGCCGGCCCAGCGGTGCTCGATCGTGGCGCCCTCAGGCACCAGCTCGCGCAGGCCCTTCTCGATCGAGGCCTGGATCGACGGCGTGATGTTCGTGTCGTAGCCGCTCTCGATGTCGAACTCGGTGTTGCGCCAGCCTCCGATCACCAGCCGGCCGTCCGGCATCTGGCGCCAGTACTGGTAACCGTAGTTGGAGTACACCGGCCGCGAGTCCAGCTTGAGCGACACCGGTGCGGTCGACAGCATCTGCCCGCGCCGCGGCACGATCAGCGGCTTCAACGAGGGCACCAACTGCGGCGCGAAGGCGTTAGTGGCCAGCACCAGCGTGCGGCCGCGCACGCTGCGGCCGTTCGCCTGCGCTTCCCAGACGCTGTCATGCCAGCGTGCGCCCACCACTCGCGAGTGCTCGTGCAGCTGCGCGCCCAGGCGCTTGGCCTCGGCGGCGACGCCATGCAGGAAGCGCACGGGGTGCACCACGCCGTCCTCGGGCACTTCGAAGGCGGCATGGAAGTGCGCGCGCGCGTGCGGCGGCAGCACGTCCTCGAGCGACACCTCGCGCATCGGGAAGCCATCGTGGCGCAGCTCGGGCAGCGAGCCGCGCATGTCCTCGCTCTCTTCCTCCGAGCGCGTGAGGCGAAGGCTACCGGTGAGCCGGTAGTCGCAATCGATCCGCAGCGTCTGCGCGAGGTGCGCGGTGCGCTGGTGCGTGCGGCGGCCGATCTGCGCCACGGCGCGCGCGCCATCGCGGCCCCAGAGGGCGATACGCTCGGCGTAGGGCTCGGCGGGCAGCGCCAGTAAGAAGCCGGCGTTGCGTCCGCTCGCCTCACCGGCGAGCCGGCCGGCCTCGAGCACCGCCACGTGCGTGCCCTGCGTGGCGAGCGTCAGCGCCAGCGTGAGGCCCGTGATGCCGCCACCGACGATGATCACGTCCACATCAAGATCATGTTCGAGCGGCGGGTAGACGGGCTGGTCCGCTATCCACCAGTACGACTCCGGCTTCAAAGGGGTGTGGGTCATGCACGCATTCTGCGCGGGCGCGGCCGCCGCGGCAAGCGGCGCGGACTTCGCCGCAAGGACCACGGGGCCGGCGCGTCGCCACCTCCGCCGACGGGGCGCGCGGCGCGTTGACACCCCACGGCACAGCGGCTTCAATCGACCGCGACCGCCCTCCACCCGATCCCGGCCGCCCTTCGAGACCCCGTTCCCCCGGAGCCGCCCTTTGGACCCCTCCGTGCCGCCGCCTGCCTCGGTGCTCTGCCGCCTGCGCGTGAACGGCGACGCGCGCGAGTGCGCGGTCACGCCGCACACGACGCTGCTCGAGGCGCTGCGCTACGGGCTGGCGCTCACCGGGTCCAAGCAGGGCTGCGACAAGGGCGACTGCGGCGCCTGCACGGTGCTCCTGGACGGCGAACCCGTGCTGGCGTGCATCACGCTGGCGCTGGCGTGCGAGGGGCGCGAGGTGCGCACGGTCGAGGGTCTGGCCGAGGGCGCGCGCGCCCATGCGCTGCAGGACGCGTTCGATCGCACGGGTGGCGCGCAGTGCGGCTTCTGCACGCCGGGCATGCTCATGAGCGCGCACGCATTGCTCGCGCGCAACGCCAGCCCGACGCGGGCCGAGATCGCGCACGCGCTGTCCGGGAACCTGTGCCGCTGCACGGGCTACACCAAGATTCTCGATGCCGTGGAACTGGCGGCCACCGAGCTGCGCGCACGCGGCACGACGGTAGCCCGATGAGCGAGAAGCGCGACCCGCCGCAGCCCGGCCGCGAGGGCATGGCGATCCCCGCCGGCCGCCAGATGCCGAAGGCCGCGCGGCTCACGCCGCCGGCGTGGGATGCCGGCCGCACCGGGCCGCCCAACGGCGGCGAGTTCCACACGATCGGCCAGCGCAACCGCAAGCTCGAGGGACTGGCCAAGGTCAGCGGGCGTGCGGTGTACGCCGACGACATCACGCTGCCGCGCATGCTGTGGGCCAAGCTGCTGCGCTCGGTGCACGCGCACGCACGCATCGTGTCGATCGACGCCAGCGCCGCACTCGCGCTGCCGGGCGTGCACGCGGTGATCACCGGCAAGGACCTGCCCGAGTACTTCGGCATCATCCCGTGGACGCAGGACGAGCAGGCGCTGTGCGAGAACAAGGCGCGCTACGTGGGCGATGCGATCGCCGCCGTGGCGGCCGACACCGAACTGCTCGCCGAAGAAGCGCTGCGGCTCATCCGCGTCACCTACGACGTGCTGCCGGCGATCACCGGCATCGACGATGCGCTCGAACACCCCGAGAATCAGGTCAACGAGAAGGCGTCCGAGGGCAATCTCTCGAAGCACGTGCACCTGGGGTTCGGCCCGGTCGACGACGTGCTGGCGGCCAGCGACCACGTGGTCGAGGCCGAGTACTGGTACGAGGGCTCCACGCACGGGCCGCTCGAGCCGCACTGCTGCGTGGCCGAGTTCGACGCCAGCGGGTTCCTCACGCTGTGGTCCAGCACGCAGGTCGCGCACTACCTGCATCGTGATCTGGCCAAAGTCCTCGACTTACCGACGCAGCGCATCCGCGTCATCCAGCCCGTGGTGGGCGGGGCGTTCGGGGGCAAGAGCGAGCCGTTCTCGCTCGAGTTCTGCGCGGCCAAGCTGGCCATGATCACCGGCCGCCCGGTGAAGATCCTGTACACGCGCGAAGAGGTGTTCTACGCGCACCGTGGCCGGCATCCCATGCGGCTGCGCTATCGCACGGGCATCTCCAACGACGGCACGCTCACGGGTACCGACGCGCGCATCCACATCGACGGCGGCGCGTACTCGAGCTTCGGGCTCGTGACCACGTACTACTCGGGGCAGCTGCTCACGGCCCCGTACGCGATGCCGGCCTACCGGTTCGATTCCACGCGCGTGTTCACGAACAAGCCGTGCTGCGGCCCCAAGCGCGGCCATGGCTCGGTGCAGCCTCGCTTCGCGTTCGAATGCCAGCTCGACAAGCTCGCCGAGCGCATCGGCATGGATCCCATCGAAGTGCGGCGGCGCAACTTCATCGGCGAGCACACGCGCACGGTGAACGGCATGCGCGTGACCTCGAATGGCTTCCTGCAATGTCTTGAGCAGGTCGAACGCGCCTCCGACTGGCAAGCGCGCTGGCGGAAGCTGCCCTACGGGCGCGGGCTCGGCGTGGCGGGCAGCATGTACATCTCGGGCACCAACTACTGCATCTATCCCAACGAGATGCCGCAGTCGGCCGTGCAGTTGAAGCTCGACCGTTCGGGCCGCGCCACGGTGTTCTGCGGCATCTCCGACATCGGCCAGGGTGCCGAGTCGATGCTGGCCTACATCGTGTGCGAGGAACTGGGGCTCACGCTGGGCGACGTGCGCGTGGTGGCGGCCGACACCGACCTCACGCCGGTCGACCTGGGCTCGTACTCGAGTCGCGAGACGTTCATGTGCGGCAACGCCTGCCTCGATGCCGCGCGGCAGTTGCGCGAGCGTGTCGCCAGCACGCTGGCCGAGCACTGGGGCGTGCCCAAGGGCGAGGTCGTGCTGGCGAACGGCATGGCCGTGGCCACGAGCGATCCCGTGCAGCACGCCATGAGTGTGAAGGACGCGTTCCAGGCCGCCGAGGCGCGGCATGGCACGCTCGGCAGTGTGGGCTGGTACCAGAGCCCCCAGCTGGGCGGCGACTACCGCGGCGGCACGATCGGGGCCTCGCCGGCGTACTCGTTCACCGCGCATGTGGCCGAGGTCGAATGTGACCCCGAGACCGGGTTCGTACAGGTGAAGAAGATCTGGGTCGCACACGACTGCGGCCGCGCGTTGTCGCCGGTCGCGGTGGAAGGCCAGATGGAGGGCAGCGCGTACATGGGCTTCGGCGAGGCGCTGCTCGAGACGCAGACCTACAAGCCCGCCGCGGTGGGGCACGGTGCCGGGCTGCACCACGGCCCGAGCCTGTTGGACTACCGCATGCCCACCTCGCTCGACACGCCCGAACTGCAGGCGCTCATCGTCGAGAGCGTGGACCCCGAGGGCCCCTACGGCGCCAAGGAAGCGGGCGAGGGCCCGCTGCATCCCAGCATCCCGGCCATCGCCAACGCCATCCACGACGCGCTCGGCATCCGCTGCGACCGGCTGCCGTTCTCGCCGCCGAGCGTGCTGGCCGCCCTGCGTGCGGGCGACTCGCGTGCGGCCTGGGCATCCGCGCGCGAGACGCTCGCGGCGCGTGCGAAGGCGGCGCGATGCTGACGCTGCCGCGCTTCGAGTGGCTGGCGCCGGGCACGCTGGCGGAGGTGCTGGCGATGTTGGCCGCACACCCCGGCGAGTGCCTGCTCGTGGCCGGCGGCACCGACGCCGTACCGAACCTGAAGCACCGCCTGCACGAACCCAAGCGCGTCGTGTCGCTCGCGCGCGTGGCCGAACTGCGCGGCGTGCGCGAGGACGCCACCGGATTGCACCTGGGTGCGCTCACCACGCTGAGCACGCTCACGCGCCAGCCCGAGTTGCTGCGCGACTACCCGGCCGTGGCGCAGGCGGCCGCACTCGTGGCGTCGCCGCAGATCCGCAACATGGGCACGCTCGGCGGCAACCTGTGCCTCGACACGCGCTGCACGTACTACAACCAGACGTACTTCTGGCGTGAGGCTCTGGGCTTCTGCCTCAAGAAGGACGGCGTTCGCTGCCATGTGGTGCCGCAGGGCCGGCGCTGCGTGGCCGCGCACTCCTCCGACGTCGCGCCCACGCTCATCGCGCTGGGTGCCGAGGTCGAGATCGCCGGGCCCGAGGGCGTGAAACGTGTCTCGTGCGAAGACTTCTTCGTGGGCGACGGCATCCACAACAACATCTTGAAGAGCGACGAGCTGGTCACGCGCATCACGCTGCCGGCCGCCGCGCGCGGGCAGGCCGCGCGGGACCACCCGCGCGCCGCGCCAGATCACGACGGGCTTGGTGCTGGCG
>JBEBGT010000001.1:0-34891 GCA_040081365.1 Candidatus Eiseniibacteriota bacterium
CTGCTGTGCGCCATGCTCGTTCCCGCCCGCGCGCACGGGGAGCCCGCCGCGGGCTTCCCCGTGGACACACTGCTCGCCACGCTGCGCACCAGGTCCGTGCATCGCCACCACGTGAACTGGGAGGCCGCCGCTGCGGAACTGCGAACCCGGGTGGCGGGGGCATCGGACGATGAGTCCTGCGCGCGCGCCGTGGTGGCGTTGTTCGAACGCATGGGTGACGTACACTCGGTGTTCACGCACGCCGGCCGGAGCTATTCGCACTACGACGCGCTGCCGGACACGGTGCGCGCACGATTGCTGCCGATGCTCGATCGCGAACGCGAGCAGGCCGGTCGCGTGGAGTCGAGCTGGCTGACCGGCGACCATGCCTACGTGCGGGTGCCGAGCATGGACGCTTGGACACCCGAGCAGGTGCAGGCGCTCACCGAACAGCTCTACGCACAGGTGAACCGGCTCGCGGCGCAGAAGCCCCGGGGCTGGTTGATCGACCTGCGACTGAATGGCGGCGGCAACCTGTACCCCATGCTCGCCGGGCTCGCCCCGGTCCTGGGTACCGGGGTCGTGGGCGGAACGGTGGACGCCGACGGTCGCGAGGTGCAGAGCTGGGTGCTCAAGCCCGACGGTCTGTATTGGCGTGACGCTGGCGGTGACCGGCGCTTCGCCGGCCTGGATCCCGTCATGCGCGAGCGCCGCGTCCCACTGCCCGCGGCGGTCCTCGTGGGGCCGGTCACGCGGAGCTCGGGCCAAGCGGTCGCCATGGCCTTTCGGGGCCGGGCCCGCACCGTGTTGATCGGCGAGCCCACGGCGCGCGGTTACACCACCGTGACGGCGCCGTTCGTGCTGGGCGAGCGCACGACGCTGCTGCTCGCGGTGGGATCCATGCGCGACCGGCGCGGCGATGTGCACGAATCCGAGCTGCTGCCGGACGTGAACGTGTATGGTGGCGACGATTTCGAGTCGCCGCTTCAGGACCGTAAGGTGCGTGCGGCGCTCGAATGGCTGCGCCATCAGGGCGGGCGCTGAGCCGCGTCGCGCAGGGCCCCGACGAACACCGACGGAGGGCGGTCATGAGCGAGAAGCGTCGTCTGCTGGACCAGGTCGATCGTGCGTATCGTGCGCATGCGTGGTGTGGAGCGTCGCTACTGGAATCGCTCGACGGCCTTTCGGCCGTCACGGCCGCGAAGCGGCCGTTGAAACACGCGCACTCGATCTGGGAGATCGTCGAGCACGTGGCGAGCTGGAACGAGATCGTGGCGTGGCGCCTGATCGGCGAGACCCCCGAGGTGACGCCCGAGCTGAACTTCCCGCCGGTCACGAAGACGACCCCCGCCGCCTGGAAGGCCACGTTGCGGCGGCTCGCGCGCACGCAGAAGAAATTTCGCGCCGCCGTGGAGGCATTTCCGGTGGCGATGCTGGGCCGCAAGCGACCCAGGCTGAACTACACATGGGACGTGCTACTGCAGGGCCAGATCCAGCACCAGCTGTACCACGCCGGCCAGATCGCGATGCTGCGGCGCGGGCTGGGGAAAGCGCTGAAGGGATAGGGCGCTCGCAGCGCGACGTGCGCCGAGCGACCGCCCGTGGGACACGGGCCCACACGCAAGGGGCTTGAAGTGCCCATGCGCGAGGACTAGCCTTGAAGGGTCATCGATCGCGCCCGGCCTCAGGGTGGATTCGGTAGCAGCCGACTCGAGTGTCGGTAGCGCGGCCGCCAGCCGGCCGCGAGCGCCCCGTGGAGGCTGCGCATGTGTCGCACCGGTTTGTCTCAAAGATTCGGTGGTGCGGGGTTGTTGGCCCTGTGCTTGTGCTCGCCGATCCCGGCACATGCCTACCAGGTTCCGGACCTGCAGGGACACTGGGAGTTCAACAGCATCGCGTCCGGGCCCGGGGCCCCGTGGTGGGAGCGCGCGACCGCGACGATCGCGCCCAACGGTGCGTTCTCGTCGCTCACGAATGACAACACGGGCAGTTCGGGCAGCGCGCAGGGCACGCTCGCGTTGTCGCCCGCCGGCATCGTCACGCTCGCCGGCGCGAGTGTGTTCCGCGCGGCGCTCGACCAGGGCACCACCGTGTTGGTCGGCACCGACACGTGGTCGGGGTTCGGTGCGGGTACGACCGAGCTGCGCGTGGGACTCAAGATGGGCCCGAGCTATGCGCCGGCGGAGATGGCCGGCGCGTGGGAGGTGAACACCATTGCCTCCGGCCCCGGCGCACCGTGGTGGCAACGAGGACGTATCACGGTGGCCGCGAACGGAGGGTTCTCGGGTACGTTCACCGACAGTGATGGCGCATCGGATCCCGTGGTTGGAACGTTCACGCTCACGCCGGCGGGTGTGCTCACGTTCGCGGGTTCGCCGACCGGTCGAGGCGTGCTCGATGTGGGCAGGACCGTCCTGGTGATGACCAGCACCTGGACGGGGTTCGCGGCGGGCACGGTGGACCTGAGCGTTGGCCTCAAGATGGCGGCTTCGTACACGTTGGCCGATCTCGTGGGCACGTGGGACGTGAACGGCCTCGCCACCGGCCCTGGTGCGCCGTGGTGGACGCGCAGCCACATCACGATCGCGGCCGACGGCAGCTTCACGAGCGCGAACACCGAGAGCAACGGCACGATCAGCAACACGAGCGGCACGCTGAGCATCAGCCCTGCCGGGGTGATCACACGCGTGGGCTCGAGCACCGCGCGCGGCGTGCTCGATGCCGACAAGACCGTGATGGTGTGGACCAACCTGTGGGCGTCGGGAGCACCGGGGACGACGCAGCTGGAGATCGCCACCAAGACCGGCGGCGCCACATTGGACGCTCCCGGCCGGTGGCCCACGACGCTCGCGCTCGCGCCCGTCCGCCCCAACCCCGCGGCGCGCGGGCCGCTGACCGTGAGCTTCGTGCTCGCGAACGAAACCCCGGCGTGGCTGGAGCTGTTCGACGTGAACGGCCGGTGCGTCGAGCGCCGCGACGTCGGTGCTCTAGGTGCGGGGCCGCACGAGCTTGCTCTCGGGATGACCCGGAAGCTGCCCGGCGGGATCTACCTGATGCGCATGCGTCAAGGTGAGCTGTCGCGCGTTCAGCGCGTCGTCGTGTTGAACTGACGCGGAGGCGCGGGACGCGGACGTGGCTACCAAGCGGCCACCAAGCGCCCATCCCTCATCGTCTCTAGATGAATCGGCGACCAAGTGTGCGGCTCGGCCCGGCGCGCCGTTGCGAGCCCGGTCGGCGCTCAGGGCGCGCCGGCTCCGCCCACGAGTTCGTAGCCGAACTCGTACGATGAAGGCGCCAGCACGGCGCCGCGCGCGAGCGGGTGCGAGCCGCGCAGCCGCCACGACGAACCTGACGCGCAGTCCTGCACGCGATGCCCGGCGAACGCGATGCGGACGACGCTCGTGATCCCGGATCCGCGCGGCGGGAACAGCGCCTGCGTGCCCACGGATGCGTCCTCGCCCTCGACGAGCCCGGCGGGCAGGCAGTCGGCGGAAACGTCGAGCCCGTCGGCGTGCACGGAACCCCGCCAGTGGCCGCGCGTGTCCCGTGCCAACTCCGCGCGGCCGTACGTGGCGTAGTGGCCCTTGCCGCGCATGAACTGGACGAACGCGCGGTCGGGCAGCCAGAACTCGAGCACCAGATACGGCAGCCCGGGCCCGAGATCTGCCGCACTGTCCGCTGGCGCGACTCGCGCGAACCACAGCGCCGCGGCGCCGTGCGCCGGCCACGCGGGGGAGCGCCCGTCGAGCGTGAACGTGCCGGCCTGCACGATCTCGAGAAACGAGACGCCCCAGCCGCGCCACTGCGGATGCGCGGCGAGTTGCTCCACGGCCCAACCGACGCCTCCTGCGGCGAGTTCACCGATCGTGACGAATCGCAACTCGCCCGGCAGCCGCTCGCGCACGGTGGCGGTGTCGAAGGCGACCCACGCGGCGATCTCGTGCGGATCGCGGATGACAAGCTGCGTGCGCGCGCCCTCGGGAACGGCCAGCTCTCGCGCGGTGGCCGCGCGGCCACCTGCAACCAGAGTGGTGATTGCGAGTGCCAGCAGAAGAATTGTCATGGGCTCCTCCGGGCGGGAAAGTGCCGGACGCGCAGCCGGCCACCGCGTGCATGGTAGCTCCCGGTCGCGCGCCCGCAAACGTGCCTTGACCGGGTGCGCAGTGAGACATGCGGTTTGACAGACCGCTGCTTGCGCCGCTTTGAGAGCCTCGTGTGTTGCGCCATCGTGCTGCCCCGTGGCCCCGTAGCTCAGACGGATAGAGCAGCGGTGTCCTAAACCATACTGAACCCAGCGCCTATGTGTCACAGGCCGCGTCCGATATTTCCGCCGGCCAGAGCTCAGCGGCTATGAACAGTCCCGGCCCGCCTGTCGCTGGGCGACCTTCGTCTCTCGGATGCCAGTGAAGTATGAAGTTCGTGTGGCCGATATCCGTGGTGTTAGCCGATGCAACAAATTCGAGCCACGGAGGGTCCTGTGCGAACGACTGGTAAATGGGGTGTTCTGCTCGCGGTAGCGATGTGTCTGCTGGCTACGCCCACGTTCGCGCGTGTGGGTCCGTACGCCAGACTCGCCTTCGGTGGCGATCAGCTTCGCATGGGCGAGGGCAACGCGTTTCTCCAGGAGGTCGAGCAGAGCTTCCAATCCCAGGGACTGGCGGTGGACTTCGACAAGGTCCGCATGACCACGGGGCCCAGCCTGGCTGCTGGGTTGTGGTTGCTGCCGGGGTTCCGGGTCGGGGCCACCTACGCGGCCGGGCACTCCTACACCGAGAACCGGGTGCATGTGCCGGGATTCTTCTTCTATGCGGAGGACCTGGACTTCCGGTTGGAAGAGGTCGGGGCCGAAGCCGCGATCACGGTCGATCGGTGGGCGGGATTCACGCTCGGAGGCCATGTCGCGCGCTCGCGCGCCAAGATGGTCGAAGGGCATACCGAACAGGACTTCGCAGGCGGCTCTGGAGACCTTTTCATCGACGCCACTGCCGAGAGGACCAAGCTCACCTACGGTGCCTATGTGGGCATCGAGCAACGCAACGAGCATGGCATCGTGGGTTACCTTCGCGCGGGCTATCAGTTCCGCGACATGGGCAACATGCCGAGCAACCTGGTCGTCTCGGACGGCTTCTCGAGCGTCCCGAGCACGTCCACGACGATCGGTCTGGACTTCAGCGGCTATTACCTGCGGTTCGGTGTCGGCGTCGACTTCCGGCAGTGATCGACCAATCGTCACTCACCGCAGGGCGCCGCCCAGCCAGCGCATCACGTTGAGCGTGAACTGCCGGTCGTCGTTGCCGGGGGCATTCATGCCCATCGGTGTGCGCTGCCGGCCCGCGACCTGAGCGGTCAGCATCGCGGCTTCGGCGAGCACCACCACGCGACCCCTCCCGAACGTGAGCGCGAGCGCCTGTGAACGGCCTGCGGCGCTCTGGCGCAGCTCGGGCTTCACGTGTTCGAGGCTCTCGCCCAGGCCCACCAACAGGTCCACGGCTCGCGGGCTCAGCGTGAGCAGCGATAGCGCTCCGGGTGGGCCATTCAGCGACTGGCCGGTGAAACACACGACGCGATGCACGGTCTCCGTGCTATCGCGGCCGCGCACGATCGCGTGCGCGTCGTCGAGCCCGCGCCCCACGGAGTAGCTCAGGATGCTCGGCCGGCCGTCGTCCGCGCGGTCGGGGTCGGTGGTGTAGGCCGCGCGCATCTCGACACCGAAGCGCGCGGCCAGGGTGCGCGCCGCGTCGCCCATGGGTGCGTGGTCCGCGATCAGCAGGAGCGCGCCGCCGTCACGCACCCAGCTGGCCATGGCCTCACACTCGTCCGGCGTGAACGCGGGCCGGCGCGCGTCGTCATGATCCATCTTCTCGTGCCCGAGCGCATTGGCGATGACCACGATGTCCGCGGACGCCAACGTGCTCGCGGAGAACGCCACGCTGTTCGGCGTCACCGTGCAGCCATCGGCGCGCATGAGCTTGGCGAATGGCAGGTAGCGCCCGGTGCTGGTGTGGAAGTTGTGATGCGCTTCGTCGAACAGTACGCGCGGGCCGTGGGCGGCGTAGGCCGGCCTCGCGACGCGTGTGTCGAACGCCGTATCGGGGGACTGTTGGGCGCCGGCGGCAGGCGCAAGCAATCCGGCGCACAACACCACCACCGGGATGAGCCGCACGTTCGTGGCGACCATGGCTGCACGAGGAGTCCCGTCGGGGCGCATGAAGTCACGGTCCGTTCGATCGACTGCGTGTCGCGTCCGCCCGCGTGCGAGTGCCATGGCTCCGACCTTGGTCGAGCCTACGAGCGTCGTCCAGCCCGAGCCGACGTGCGCGGGTGGAACGCCATACGAGCGTCGAGACATCACGTGCGAATGGAACCATGCGCGCGCGACCGTGCGTGGAGATCGGAGCGTGTCGTCGGGTCTGGTGATCGCACGTGGCGAGTCCGTTCGGTCATGCCGGACGACAGCGCGCAGCGCGCCTGCTGTGCAGCGAGGGGCTCTCCGCGCTTGGCATGTGCTGTACCTACTTCACCGGGCCAAGACATCCGGTGTGTACGCCAACAGGACCGTGGCCGTGGCCGTGGGGGCGTGTGACGCTCGCACGCGGGTCATCGGAAACCTGTAGTGGCGTGGAGGGAACATGCTGCGGCTCGTGACGTCGATCACGATCATTCTGTGCTTGTGCGCTGGTGTTGGCACCGCCGGTACGTGTCCGCCCGACACGCTGCAACTCGCGGCCATGGGCATTCCGAGCGGACCCGCCAGTCTGCTCGTGGGTACCGCGAGTGCAGGCGCGCTGAGTCATGACTATCCCGTGCTGCACGCGAGCTACAGCCTGTCGGAACGGCGGGTCGCGGCCTCGGCCTCATTGCATGCGGCCTACAATTCGGGCGAGGGTCCGGCGCACGCGACGGTGGGCGCGCACGACGTGTATACGCTGGTGGGTCCGGTCTCTCCGCTTGCGATCACGTTCACGGCCAGGCTCAAGCTCACCGCCTGGTGCGCCGGAGGCACCACCTATTCGTGCAATAGCAACGACCCCTGCACGATCCCGGCGGGCACGGTGAGCGTCCGGCTCACGGAAGGAGCTGCGAACTCGGCGGACTATGTCCGTGAAATCAATGGCCCCGACACCACGCAGATCGCCATCACGATCACGCGGCGAGCGGGACAGACATTCGATCTTGCGATCGCCTGTCAGGTCAACGCCGACTTCGCGGGCAATCCGTGGCTCGACGTGGGCTCGGACCGCGAGGCGAGCGTCATGGCGCAGCTCGAGTTCTCGGATCTTCCTGCCGGATACGAACTCATGTCCTGCCAGGGCAGCCAGACGTGGGCGGATGTGCCCGTCTGCACGGCTCCTGGCGCTCAGGCCTGGCCGATCGTGGCCGGTGACGGGAACGGTGGGGCGTTCATCGCCTGGAGTGATCCGCGGGGCGTCGAGCCAGCGGTGTACCTGCAGCACCTGGATCGCGCCGGCCGTCCGGCGTGGGTGGCGCAGGGCATGGCGCTCGACGCGCGGTCGCCCGCAGAGACCAGCCTGTTGCCCGACGGTTCCGGTGGATTGTTCGTGGTGTGGCAAGAGATCGAGCCCACCGGATATTCGTCATGGGCGACTCGGCTCGGGCCCGATGGCCTGGCGCGATGGGGAGACGGCCCGGTGCGGCTGTGCTCGAGTTCGCTCCCCAGCCCGCGCCCCACGCTGATCGATGACGGCGTCGGCGGCGCGATCGCCGTCTGGATGGACGCGCGGGGCATGAGCGGCAACACCGAGATCGACGTTTATGCGCAGCGCTTCGGCCCCATGGGCGGGCGATCGTGGCCCGAGAACGGCGTCGCGGTTGGCGTCGCGCCGGGGAACCAGATGTTCCCCTCCGCCGCTCCGGACGGCGTGGGTGGTGCCTATGTGATCTGGAGCGATGGCCGAAGTGGAGCCGGGTCACGTGCTTTCGCCCAGCACGTCGCGGCGAACGGCGACCGGCTGTGGGGTGAGTCCGGCATGGAGGTCTCGAGCATTCCCTCCACCCATCGCGGTCCAGCCGTGGTGACGGGCCCGAGCGGTGAAGCGATCGTCGTGTGGTTGGACAGCCGCTCCGCGGATGGTGGGCCGGGAGTCTATGCCCAACGATTCAGCATGGCGGGGCTCGCGCGCTGGGCGGCGAACGGACAGCGGATCGGCGGTGGCGACACGGAGCCGCGGGTGATACCCGATGGCTACGGTGGCGCGATCGTGTGCTGGGGCAACACGCCACGGTTGCAGCGCGTCTCGCCCGCCGGCACTCCGCTGTGGGGGGCGGAGGGAGTGAGTCCGTTCGCGAACATGTACTCGTGGGGTTACGAGCTGGCCTCCGATGGTGCCGGTGGCGTGTTCGTGGTTCCCGCTGAACCGATGCCAGTGCCCGCCGACCTCATCGGTCAGCATGTCGATGCCCTCGGTGTCCCACACTGGGAAGGAGCCGGAGTCCTGCTCAACAGCGCGCCGAGCCACGTGCGATCCGCGCGGGTGGCCGCCGACGGGCGGGGCGGAGTCATCGTCGTGTGGTTGGACGAGCGCGGTGTGGGTGGTGACGACCTCTACGCGCTGCGGTTGCCACTCGTCCCCACGGGCATCGGAGGCCCGGTGCCGACTCTCGTCGACCTGTTCCACCTCGAAGACACCGCCGCGGGCGTCGTGGTCCGATGGAGTCTCTCCGATGAGGATGCGGCGGATGGCATCCGTCCGGAGCGCGGCACTGGCGAAGCGGGCGAGTGGCGCGCGGTCCATGGCACACCCCGCGTGCAGGGGCGCGTGCGTGAACTGGTCGACATCGAGGCAGCCGCGGGCGTGACGAACTGGTACCGATTGGCCGGCATCCTGCCGAACGGCCAGCGCGTGTCCGAGGCACCGCTCAGCATCGTGCCGCGGGGAGCGAGTACGTTCGCGCTGGAGCCACCGGGACCCAATCCGGCCGATCGCACGACGCGCGTGGTGTACTCGCTGCCCCGGGCCGGGCACGTGCACCTGAGCATCTTGGACATCCAAGGCCGCGAGCTCGCCCGGCTCACGGACGCGGATCGCGCGGCGGGGCAACATGTCGCCACACTCACGGTGAATGACTTGAGCGCGGGGCTCTACTTCCTGCGCCTGGCGGGCCTGGGAGAGGAACGAACACGTCGAGTGCTCGTGATGAGATGAGCTCCCGTCGGCGATCTTGGCTCGCCGTCGACATCGAGCGCTCGGCCATCGTACCGGGGGCCACGCACTCCCCCGCGTGGCCAGCCTCCTGCGGTGGCGCCTCGCGGGCTTGTCCACGCACACCGTCGGTCCGCAAAGACACGACCCGGGACCGTGAGGCCCCGGGCCGTGCCGAACGCTTGTGCGTCGACGGCTACAGCTTGTACGCCTCGATCATGTTGTCGCCTTCGCGGAAGTAGAGCATCGACTCGATCTCGTCGACCTCGTACTCCGGGTTCTTCTCGTTCAGCTGCACGCTCGAGATGATCTTGCCCGTCATGCGGTCCACGCGCACGATGCCCGCCTTCTTCTTGCCGCCATCCTCGACCGTGGTGAGGATGTAGAGCGAGTTCTTGGCCAGCGTCGAGGCGTGGAAGCGCTTGCCGAGCGACGAGTTTCCGACCACGTAGTAACTCTGGTCGTCGCCGGTGCGCTGCGCGCGGTCGTAGGCCGAGCCCGCGGCAGCGGCGTTGACCGCGGTCGTCAGCACCGTCATCCCCAGCTTGGCCCAACCGCTCGTGCTGGGCGCTTCGTAGTACGCCCGCATGAGCTCCTTGCCCGTGCCGTCGAGCTTGAGGATCGTCTGGTGGGAGGTCAGCAGGAAGCCGCCCTCATCCAGCAGCTCCAGGTCGCTGGGCACCTCGTGTTCCTTGAACTTGAACTTGGCGAGGATGTTGTCGGTGCCGCTGGCGAGGCTGACCTGGTGCATCTCGCCGTCTGCGCAGATGTACAGGTGGTCGCCTTTCATGTCGAAGCTGGTGGCGTCCTCGAGGTCCTTGAACGGCTTGGGCCACACCGACTCGCCGGTCTTGGGGGAAAGGCAATCGATGAACGGCTTGCCGGCGGGCTTGCCATCTTCCTTCAGGAACGGCGTGCCGCGCACGACGAGCCCGGCGTCGGCCATGGCCATCTGCACCGGGCGGCCGCGGAAGTCCTTCTCCTTCGCCCACAGCAGTGCGCCGGTCTTGCCGTCGATCGCCTGCAGGCTCTTCTCGTAGGGCACGAAGATGACGCCGTCGCGCGCCCACATGGGCACGAACCCGTCGTTCACGCCGGCCGGGGTCTTGCCCTTGAGGCCCGAGCACACCCACTTCTTGGCACCGGTCGTGAGGTCGATGCAGGTGGGGCCGTCCTCGGTGACCCACACCACCATGCTGTTCTCGTCCGGGAACGCCGGCGGCTGGTTGCCGGCGATCGACTGGCGCTTGAACACCTTGCCGCTGCCCTTCACCGTGTAAAGGTGCAGGGGCTTGTCGAAGAGTTTGTCCTGCTGCCACTTGATCTCACCCGTCTCGGTGTCGAGGCCGACGACGATCGGCTTCATGCCGGCGTGGATGGCGCCGAACACCACGAGCATGCGCTTCGCTGCCACCTGGAACTGGCCTGAGCTGTTCTTGAACGGCAGCTTGGAGCTGTCCCACTTGGTCTTGCCCGTCTCGAGGTCGATGACCTCGAACTGCTTGCCATCCAGCAGCCCGTAGGGCGTGTTGGCGATCTCGTCGTAGTTGCACTCCTTGAAGCCCTTGAGGTCGGCGCGCTCCCACAACGCCTTGCCCGAGGCCTGATCGAGTGCGGTGAGGCCCTTGGCGTGGCTCACGAGCAAGGAGCCGAGCGGTGTGATGCGCTGGAACTGGATATCGCCGCCCGTGAACGTCCAGGCAGGCGTGGCGGCGTGAGTGGCCGCAGCGAACACCGTGAGGGTCGCCGCGCAGAGCGCGGCACGGAGTGCGTGCTTCATGTCGGGTGAATCTCCCTGTGAAGTGTGGGGTGACGCCCGGATCCATCCGGGCGGGGTGAGCTGAGGATGCATTCGCAGAGTAGCGGGAACACGCTGGTCTGTCGCGCCGGTGCCGGAATCGCCAGCGCCGTGGGGGCGTTGCGCAGCAGCGAGTTGCGACAGGTCTGAAGCCGGGTGGGGACGCGTGGTCGAAGCGTCAGGCGTGCCCAAGCGCGAGCCATCCTCGCGCCGAGGTGAGCTGCGGGGCATCCGCCGCACGGCGGTTCGGTCACCATCGGCCAGGACCGGCCGCTCGACGACTCGGCCGCCGGGGTCGGTCGCCACTTCCCATGCCTTGCGGCACGGACTGCTCATGGATTCGGATCGCGCAGCGAGTCGCCCGCCGCCATCGGCGTGCCACCAGCGTGCGCGAACTTCACGCCGAGCACGGTCCCGGAGGCGTGACGGCTGCGCGATCTATCCGAAGAACAGGTAGCTGACCCCGATTGCCGCCAGCACGCCCACCATCTCGGCGGCCAGCGCGCAGGCCAGCGCATGTCGTGTCTTCTTGACGCCCACCGAGCCGAAGTACACCGCCAGCACGTAGAACGTGGTCTCGGTGCTGCCCTGGATCACGCACGACAGCCGGCCCGCGAACGAGTCCGCGCCCATGGCTTTCATGGTCTCGACCATCATGCCGCGCGCACCGCCGCCCGAGAACGGCTTGATGAGTGCGGTGGGCAGGGCATCGACCCAGCGCGTGTCGAACGCCATCTGTCCCACGCCCGAACGGATGGCGCTCAACAGGGCGTCGAGCGCGCCGCTGGCCCGGAGCGCGCCCACGGCCACCAGGATGGCCACCAGATAGGGCACGATGCCGATGGCCACCTGGAAGCCTTCTTTGGCGCCCTCGATGAACGTTTCGTACAGCGGGATCTTCTTGATCGCACCCGAGATGAGGAAAGAGCTGATGAGCGTGATCAGGATGACGTTGGCCAGGATGCCGGACTGCTGTGCCACGGCCGCGGCGTCGAGCTGCGAGAAATGCCACACCAGGCCGGCCATCACGGCCGTGAGCGCGCCGATCCAGCCCAGCACCACGCCATTGAAGATGTTGATCTTCTGGATCATGGCCACCAGCAGCAGTCCGAACAGGTCGCTGATGTAGGTGGCGATCAGGATGGGGACGAACACGTCGGCCGGGTTCGCCGCGCCGAGCTGGGCGCGGAACGTCATGATCGAGATGGGCACCAGCGTCACGGACGACGCGTTCATGACCATGAACAGCACCATCTCGTTACTCGCGGTGTCCGGCGTGGGGTTGAGGCTCTGCAGCTCCTTCATGGCCTTCAACCCGAGCGGCGTGGCGGCGTTGTCGAGTCCCAGCATGTTGGCCGAGCGGTTCATGACGATCGCGCCGCTCGCTGGGTGGCCCTTGGGGATGCCCGGGAACAATCGCGCGAACAGCGGCCCCACGATGCGCGCGATGAGCTCGGTGACCCCGCCCTTCTCGGCGATCTTCATGAGCCCGAGCCACAGCGTCATGATGCCGGTGAGACCGATGGCGATCTCGAAGCCGGTCTTGGACGAATCGAACAGAGCCGTGACCACGGCCTGCAGTGCGTCGGGCTTGCCGCCCACCGTGGCGGCAAGGATCGCGGCGACGAACGCGATCAAGAACATGGCGGCCCAGATCCAGTTGAGCATGACTCGTAAGATGAGTGCGCGCGACGCGGGACGTCAAGCTGGAATCGCCGGAGAGGTCGGGTGGCGTGCCGCGGTCAGCGAGCGGAGCCGATCGGCGATCGGCTCACGCGGGGACGTGCGCGGGCGTGCGCGATGCGGCCTCGAGCCACGACGCGGGCAGCGCCGACCGGCACGTCGCCAACGTGTCGGCATCGAGCGCGACCGGCCCGTGGAACACCACCTGTTCGAGCCCGCGTGCCGCCTGCAGCGTGGGACACCATGCGAACACGGTCCACGACAGCAACGCGCCCGTGAGGTCGGCGCCCGTGAGATCGGTGCCGTGCAGCAGTGCGCGGCCCAGGTCGCAGCCACGCAGGTCGGCATCGGCGAGATCGGCACCCATGAGGTTCGCGCCGGCGAACGTGGCGCCGCGCATGCGAGCACCGCGTGCGACGAGGTCGCGCAGGTTCGCCTGCGTGAAGTCCGCGCCCTCGGCGTTCGCATTCACCAGCTTGGCCGCGGTGAGATCGGCCTTCTCGAAGCGCGCGTCGCGCAGGTCGGCCTCCGAGAGGTCGATCCAGATGAGTGAAGCGCGCCCGAACTCGCCGCGCCGAAGGTCTGCTCCATGCATGCGTGCGGCCAGTAACCGGGCGAACGAGGCATCCGCGCCGGCCAGGCTCGCACCCGCGCCGTCGCAGGCGTTCATGGTCAGGTCCACGAGCGACGCGGCGTCGAACCGCGCGCCGGTCACATCCGCATTGCACAGGTCGGTGCCACGCAGGACCGCGCCCTGGAGGTCGGCCTGGGGGAGTGCTGCGAACATCAGGTTCACCCCGGCGAGCGGGGCCTTGGCGAGCGGCCCGTCCGGGGTGGTGTGCAGCACGGCACCCGTGTGGCGATGGCGGATCTCCGGCATGGCGGGTCTCCTGGCAGGATGGGGAACCAATTCCCGAGGCCCGGTATTGTAATGGGTGAGCCGCCATCCGGGGAGGCCCGAAGAGCACCCGGAGCATGACACCCCATACCCGGAGAGTGCGTTGAGCGACATCGACTTCCGATCCTGTGCGCAGGTGTTCGCGCGGCTCGACGATTGGGTCGACCGGGAGCTCGCTCCTGACGACCTGGTGCAGATCGAGCGGCACCTCGAGATCTGCGCGATGTGCGCCTCGGAGTTCCGCGTCGAGGGGCAGCTCCTGCACACGTTACGGGGCACGCTGCGCCGCATCCAGATGCCCGACGGCCTGGAGGCGCGCGTGTGGAAGAAGTTGCAGCGCGAGCTGCCGGAGCCGGACGAGCCGTAGCGCGACATCGCGATCGCACGCCGCCGGGCGAACACCGCTCGGTGGCGTTCTCGTTTCGTGGGCAGCCACGCGCGCGACGGCGAGGCGGCGGGAACTTCCTCGCGGTGAGCCGCATTACAAGCCGTACACGCGGCACGAAGGGCTCTCGAACGAACACACCCCTTGGTGACCGGAGCCGGAACGCCGCGCGCAAGCGGACGGCCGGGCATCGCGGCGGCGGAAGGCCAGCTGCGGTGTACCGGCGGATCCGCGGGACTTCTCGCCCAGGAGGCCGTCATGACTCCCGTGGTCTCATTGCCCGCGTCACGCGCGGCCGCAGCCGAACCGCGTTGTTCCACATGGGGCCCCGCGTTCGTGCCGCCGTGTCGCTGTGGCGGTCGCTGCCGCTGTGGTGGCCTGGTGCCCGTGCTCCTGCTCGAGAGCCTCGAGCGCGAGTGCGAGTTCTACCGTCACGAGCTGTGAGCAACGTTCGGCGGGCACACGCCGCCGTCGCGCGCCTACCGGAGTACGCCAGCGAAGCGTTGGGCCTGGCGCTGTTCATGGTCTCGGCATGTGGGTTCGCGCTCGTGCTGGAGCATCCGGGTTCGCCCGTGCGAGAAGCGATCGCACCGTCCGCGCTGCGCCGCGCACTCATGGGGCTCGCCGTGGGCGCGACGCTCGTGGCGAACGTGCACACGCCGTGGGGGCGCCGCTCGGGGGCGCACTGGAATCCCGCGGCCACGCTGGCGTTCTGGCGCCTGGGGCATGTGCGCACGGCCGATGCGCTGGCCTACATCCTGGCGCAGTTCGTCGGCGCCGCCACCGGCGCCGCGATCGCGGGGCTGTGCGCGCAGGGCGCGCTCGCCGATCCCCACGTGCATTGGGTCGTGACGAAGCCGGGCATGTACGGCTGGCCGGCAGCCTTCGCCGCGGAGTTCGCCATGGCGTTCGTGCTGTTCACCGTGGTGCTCTGGCTCAGCGCCTCGACGCGACACGCCGGGCTCACGCCGTGGGCGGCCGGTGCGCTCGTGGCGCTCTACATCACGTTCGAGGCCCCGATCTCGGGTATGAGTTTGAACCCCGCGCGCACGTTCGGCTCGGCGCTGCTCGCGCGCGACTGGAGCGGCTACGCGATCTACGTGTTCGCTCCCGCGCTGGCGATGCTCGCGGCCGCGGAGTGGCGCGTGCGGCAGTGCGCGCGCACGGGTCGAGTGATTCCCGGTTGCGCCAAGCTGCTGCATCGCGCGGAAGACGACTGCGTGTTCTGCGGTCAGCGCGGCGCGATGTAGCGGCGATCGGGAACCTCGCGCGCGCGCGCCGCATTCACGTCGGACAGAAGGGCGGCACGGCTGCACACGTGTCGCCGACACCGACGGACTTCTTCCCGATGCGAGGTTCCCATGAAGAGAGCATTCCTCACGATCGCCGTGCTCGCGGCCCTGGGCGCGGCCTGGTACGCGTTCCGGCCCGAGCGTCTGTTCGTGAACCAGGTGGTGAGCGAGCCCGGCCCGGCCGAGGCGATGGCGGCCACGATGCCGAACAGCACCACGAGCATGAGCGCGATCGACAACGAATACGCCGCCGCCGATGTGCGCGTGCCGCGTGAGCTGGCGGCCGGGAAGTTCCATTCCGGTTCGCATGAGACCGCCGGCATGGCCACGGTGCAGGAGCTTCCGGGTGGCCAGCGCGTGCTGCGCCTGTCGGGCTTCCACACCTCGAACGGCCCCGATGTGCAGGTGCTGCTCGTGGCGGCGGACGACGTCACGGACAACGCCACCGTCACGAAGGCGGGCTTCATCCACGTGGCCGCGCTCAAGGGCAATGTCGGTGACCAGAACTACGAGCTGCCCGCGAACGTCGACCTGTCCAAGTACCGCTCGGTCACGATCTGGTGCCGCCGCTTCGGCGTGAACTTCGGCACCGCACCGCTCATGGCGCGCTCGTGATGTTCGCGAACTTGAACCAGGTCTCATCCACCCCGACCTCTCACTCGAGGAGAATCGTCATGCACAAGCTCTCGCGTTTCTTCGCCATCGCCGCGTTCGCGGCTCTCGTCTCGGTCCCGGCGGTCCAGGCCAAGCCCGCCATGAAGGGCCAGACCACCTTCACGGTCCGTATCGAGAACGTCTCGACGCCGGCCACGCTCAAGCTGATGGCGGGCGGCACCGCGCCCGCACCCCACTCGCCCGGTGCGTGGGTCGTGCAGGAGATGCCGTCGCGCCTCTTCCAGTCCGGCAAGGTGCAGGCTGGCTGGGGCCTCGAGATGCAGGCCGAGGACGGCAACCCGTCGATGCTCGCGGAGCACTGCATGCACCACGAGGGCGTGCTTTCGGCCGGCGTGTTCAACACGCCGAAGGGCGATGACAAGCCGGGGCCGGCGTTCCCGGGTAAGGCGTACGAGTTCACCGTCTCGGCGAAGCCCGGCGACCGCCTGGCGTTCACCAGCATGTTCGGCCAGTCGAACGACACGTTCTTCGCGCCGGATGACAAGGGCATCGCGCTGTTCGTGAACGGCCGCCCCATGAGCGGCGACGTGACGTCGCAGGTGTTCCTGTGGGACGCGGGCACCGAGGTGAACGAGGAGCCGGGTGCGGGCCCGAATCAAGCCCCACGCCAGAGCGCGCCGAACACCGGCCCGAGCGAGTCGAAGTCGGTCGCCAAGGTCCAAGACCAGTACACGTGGCCCAAGGTCTCGAATGTGATCCGGGTCACCGTCACGCCGGTCCTCACGGCCGCCAACTGAAGTCCGCGGCCAGGTGGCCCGGGGCGCACCGCCCCGGGCCTCCGAGCGCGAACCACCTTCCAGCACTCGGAGCGCGATCATGAGCAACCACTGGGACGTCCTCATCATCGGCAGCGGCGCCGGTGGCGGCACTCTGGCCTGGGCGCTCGCCCGGACCGGAAAGCGCATCCTGGTCGTGGAGCGTGGCGACTACGTGAAGCGTGAAGCACAGAACTGGAGCACCAAGGCCGCGGTGCTCGAGGGCCGCTACAACAATGCCGAGCGCTGGCTGGACGGCAAGGGCAACGAGTTCCAGGCCGGCACGCACTACTTCGTGGGCGGCAACACCAAGTTCTACGGCGCGGCCCTGTTGCGTATGCGCGAGGCCGACTTCGGCGAGGTGCGGCACGCGGGCGGGATCTCGCCCGCGTGGCCGGTGTCGTACTCCGAGTTCGAACCGCACTACACCGCGGCCGAGCGGCTCTACCACGTGCATGGCACGCGCGGCGAAGACCCGACCGAGCCGTGGGCGAGCGCGCCCTACGCGCATCCCGCGGTGAGTCACGAGCCGCGCATCCAGGCCCTGCACGACGGCCTCGCCGCGCTCGGGCACAAGCCGTTCCACGTGCCGATCGCCGTGATGCTGGACGAACAGGACGCGCGCCAGAGCGCTTGCATCCGCTGCGCCACCTGTGACGGGCACCCGTGCCTTGTGAATGCGAAGGCTGACGCGCAGGTGTGCTGTATCGATCCCGCGCTCGCCTCCGGCAGCGTGCAGTTGTACACGAACACGTTGGTCGAGCGCCTGCTCACGTCGGCGAGCGGTCGCGAGATCACCGGGGTCGAGGTCGTGAAGGATGGTGAGCGCCTGACGCTGCACGCCGACGTCGTGGTGTCGAGTGCAGGCGCGATCAACTCGGCCGCCCTGCTGCTGCGTTCGGCGAACGGCGTGCACCCGCACGGGCTCGCGAACGGCTCCGGCCAGTTGGGCCGCAACTACATGTGCCACCTGAACTCGGTGATGCTCGCGGTGTCGCTGTGCCCGAACCCGACCGTGTTCCAGAAGACCTTTGCGCTCAACGATTTCTACCACGGCGACGCCGAGTGGCCGTACCCGATGGGCCACATCTCGTTCGTGGGCAAGACCGACGAGTACGTGCTCGCGGCCGGCGCGCCGAAGTTCGTGCCGGGCTGGACGCTCGGCCAGATGGCGCAGCACTCGCTCGACTTCTGGCTCACGTCCGAGGACCTGCCGAACGCCGACAATCGCGTGACCGTGACCCGCGACGGCCGCACGCAGCTCACGTACACGGCGAACAACACCGAGGGGCACACGCGGCTCCAGGCCAAGCTCCAGTCGCTGCTGGGCCGCATCCCGTGCCCCGAGCATGGCGCGGGCTGCCTCAAGGGTGTGTCGCACCTGAACGCGTACATCGGCAAGCGCATCCCACTCGCGGGTGTGGCGCACCAGAACGGCACCGCGCGCTTCGGCACCGATCCGCGCACCTCGGTGCTCGACACGAACTGCCGCACGCACGAGATCGACAACCTGTACGTGGTCGATGGCAGTTTCTTCCCGTCGAGCTCGGCCGTGAACCCCGCACTCACGATCATGGCGAATGCCCTGCGCGTGGCCGAGCACTTGAAGACCCGTCTCGGGGCGCTCGACGCCGCGGGACTCGTGATGGGGGCCGTGCGATGAGCGGCGCCGTGTGGCGGGCGGTGTCGCGTGTGAGCACGGTCCTCGCGCCTGTGGTTCTCCGGGAGTCGTGGCGGACGACCGCGCGGACGGGGGCTCGCGTGGGCACGGGCCTGCTCGCCTGCATCCTCGCCGTCACGTTCCCGGTGGACTTCGTGGCCGCGGCGTCCGCGGCCGCTCCGCTCGTGACCGCGGTGGGGCCGGTGGGCATGACGGTGTCCGACATGGATCGCTCGATCGAGTTCTACACGCACGTGCTGAGCTTCGAGAAGCGCTCCGACGTCGAGATCGCGGGCGAGGCGTTCGAGCACCTGACCGGCGTGTTCGGTGCGCGGGCGCGCGTGGTGCGGCTGGCGCTCGGCGACGAACAACTCGAGCTGACGCAGTACCTGGCACCCGAGGGCCGGCCGTTCCCCGCGCTGTCGCGCGGCAACGACCGCTGGTTCCAGCACGTGGCGATCATCGTGAGCGACATGGACCGCGCGTACGCACGGCTGCGCGAGTTCAAGGTGCAGCGCGCCTCCACCGGGCCGCAGCGCATCCCGGACTGGAACCACGGGGCGGCCGGCATCCGCGCGTTCTACTTCCGCGATCCCGACGGACACTTCCTCGAGATCCTGTCGTTCCCGCCCGACAAGGGTGCGGCCAAGTGGCACGCCACCGACCGGCTGTTCCTCGGCATCGACCACACGGCCATCGTCGTGAGCGACACCGACGCCAGTCTGCGCTTCTACCGCGACGCGCTCGGCCTCCGGGTGGCGGGCGAGGGTGAGAACCACGGCACCGAGCAGGAGCACCTGAACAACGTGTTCGGTGCGCGCCTGCGCATCACGAGCGTGCGCGCGGCGGCAGGCCCGGCGATCGAGTTCCTCGAGTACCTCGCACCCGGCGACGGCCGGCCCTACCCGGCCGATGCGCATGCGAACGACCTCGTGCACTGGCAGACGCGACTGGTCACGAGCGGCCTCGAGTCCGCGTATCGGGCGCTGCGAGCGCAACACGGCACGTTCATTTCCAGCGGTCCCGTGGCACTGCCGGACACGGCGCTGGGTTTCCGCAGCGGACTACTCGTGCGTGATCCCGATGGACACGCCATGGAGGTGGTGGAGCGATGAGCACGATCGACGAACGCATGCGCGGCACGGGGTCGGCCGCAGCGGCCATGAACGCGGCCGGCATGACCGGGCGCAGCACGGTGAGCCGCGGCACGATGCGGGCCGTGGCCGTGCATCCCGGCCGCGCGCACACGGCGCACCTCGCCACCATCCCGCGGCCGTTGTTGTCGGATGTCGCCGACGAGCGTGGCGTGCTCGTGCGCATCTTGTCGGTGGGTGTCGATGGCACCGACAAGGAGATCGACGCCGCCGAGTACGGCATGGCGCCCGCGGGCGACGACTACCTGGTGCTCGGGCATGAGAGCTTCGGCCGCGTGGAGGCGGTGGGCGCGGCGGTGCGCGAGTTCGCACCGGGCGACCTCGTCGTGGCCACGGTGCGGCGGCCGGGCGCCAGCCTGTACGACCGCATCGGCACCTACGACATGACCACCGACGACACCTATTACGAACGCGGGATCAACCTGCGTCATGGCTACCTCACCGAGTGGATCGTGGAGGACCCCGAGTACCTGGTGAAGGTGCCGCAGGGTCTGGCGCACACCGGTGTGCTGCTGGAACCCACGTCGGTCGTGGAGAAGGGCATCGCGCAGGCGTACGAGATCCAGCGTCGGCTGCGCGTCTGGCGCCCGCGGCGCGCCGCCGTGACCGGCGCCGGCACGGTGGGGCTGCTGGCGGCCCTGGCGCTGCGACTGCGCGGGCTCGACGTGACCGTGTTCGGCCGCACCGCGCGGCCCTACCTGAACTCCGACCTCGTCGAGGCGCTGGGAGCGCGCTACCTGAGCACCGCCGAGATGCCGTTGCCCGAGGGGGCCAAGCGCCACGGCCCGTTCGATCTCGTGTTCGAGGCCTCGGGTTTCTCGCCGCTGGTGTTCGATGGCATGGGGGCCCTGGCCAAGAACGGCGTCCTGGTGCTCTCCAGCGTGACCGGCGGCGACCGACACTCCGAAGTGGCCTCGGATCGCCTGAACCTCGACTTCGTGCTCGGAAACAAGGTCATGGTGGGCACGGTGAACGCGAATCGCGAGTACTTCGAGGCCGGGGTGCGTGACCACGCGCTCGCCGAGGCGCAGTATCCGGGCTGGCTCTCCCGGTTGATCACGCATCGCGTACCGGGGCTCGAGCGCTATCGTGAGCTCTTCGGCACGCTCACGAGCGGCACGGGTGTCATCAAAGTGGTGTGCGATGTCGCGGCGCAGTGAAGTCACGCGCGCGCTCGCGGCCGAACGCGGCACGGAGGCCGGCTCCATGGCGGACATCGAACGGCAGCGTCTGGCGGAGGACACCGCGCGCACGCGCAACTGGAAGCGCTGGGGCCCGTACCTGGCCGAGCGCCAGTGGGGCACGGTGCGCGAGGACTACTCCGCCGACGGCACGGCGTGGGATTCGTTCCCGCACGATCACGCCCGCAGCCGGGCCTACCGCTGGGGCGAGGATGGCCTGCTCGGGGTGTCCGACCGCGAGGGCCGGCTGTGCCTGGCTCTCGCACTGTGGAACGGTCGCGACCCCATCTTGAAGGAGCGGCTCTTCGGCCTGTCGGGTCCCGAGGGCAATCACGGCGAGGACGTGAAGGAGGAGTACTTCTACCTGGACTCCACGCCCACGCACTCGTACATGAAGGCGCTGTACAAGTACCCGCAGGACGAGTTCCCGTATGCGCGACTCGTGCACGAGAACGCCGGCCGTGGGCAGGGCGAGCCCGAGTTCGAGCTCGCCGACAGCGGCGTGTTCGACGCCGGCCGCTACTGGGACGTGACCGCGGAGTACGCCAAGGCGTCGCCCGACGACGTGCTGCTCAAGATCACGATCGCCAACCGTGGCCCCGAGGCCGCCGAGCTGCACGTGCTGCCCACGCTGTGGTTCCGGAACACCTGGAGCTGGGGGCGCTCGGGCGAAGGCTACTGGGGCCGGCCCGAGATCAAGCGCGCGGCGGGCGGCGGGCTCATGACGACCCACGAGTCGCTGGGTGAGATGCGCTTCCATGCCGAAGCGGACGAGGGCGGCGAGCCGCTGTGGCTGTTCACCGACAACGAGACCAACGCGCAGCGTCTGTGGGGTGCGGCCAACGCCACACCGTACGTGAAGGACGCATTCCACGAGCGTGTGGTGAACGGGCGTGTCGATGCCGTGAATCCCGCCGGCACCGGCTCACGCGCCGCAGCGTGGTATCGCGTCGAGGTGCCCGCGGGGGAGAGCCGCGTGCTGCGCGTGCGCCTGCGCGCGGCCGCGGAGGCGGGCAGCGCGCCGTTCGGCGCCGGGTTCGAGCGCGTGTTCGCCGACCGCAAGGCCGAAGCCGACGCCTTCTACGACGACGTGCACGGCCCGGCCCTCAATGCGGAGGAACGCGCGGTGTCGCGGCAGTGCTATGCCGGACTCCTGTGGAGCAAGCAGTTCTTCCACTATGTGGTGAAGCACTGGCTCGAGGGTGACCCCGCACAGCCGCCGCCGCCAGCGGGGCGCATGCAGGGCCGCAACAGCGAATGGGGGCATCTCTACAACCGCGACGTGATCTCGATGCCCGACAAGTGGGAGTACCCGTGGTACGCCGCGTGGGATCTGGCGTTCCATATGATCCCCATGGCCAAGGTGGACCCCGAGTTCGCGAAGAGCCAACTGTTGTTGTTCCTGCGCGAGTGGTACATGCACCCCAACGGCCAGTTGCCAGCGTACGAGTGGGCGCTGGGCGACGTGAACCCGCCCGTGCACGCGTGGGCGGTGTGGCGCGTGTACAAGCTCACCGGCGAGAAGGGCGGGCGCGACCGGTTGTTCCTCGAGCGCGCTTTCCAGAAGCTGCTCATCAACTTCACGTGGTGGGTGAACCGCAAGGACGTCGATGGCCACAACATCTTCAGCGGGGGCTTCCTGGGGCTCGACAACATCGGCGTGTTCGACCGCTCGAAGCCGCTGCCCACGGGTGGGCACCTGGAGCAGGCGGACGGCACGGCGTGGATGGCGTTCTACTGCACGACCATGTTGGCGATCGCCATCGAACTGGCCGTGGATGACCCGGCCTACGAGGACGTGGCCAGCAAGTTCATCGAGCACTTCGTGGCGATCTCCGACGCCATGAACTCGCTCGGCGGCACCGGGCTGTGGGACGAACAGGACGGCTTCTACTACGACCAACTGCACGTGGACGGCCGCAACATCCCCATGCGCATCCGCTCGATGGTGGGGCTGATCCCGCTGTTCGCGAGCGAGGTGCTCGAGCAAGCGAACGTGGACCGGCTGCCCGGGCTCAAGAAGCGGCTGGACTGGTTCGTCGCGAACCGGCCAGACCTCGCCCGCAACATCGCGCACATGGACTCCGGCGAGTACGGCCACACCGGCCATCGCCTGCTCGGCATTCCGTCGCGGGAACGGCTCGAGCGCGTGCTCAAGGTACTGTTCGACGAGCGCGAGTTCTTGTCGCCGTACGGGGTGCGCGCGCTGTCGGCGGCGTATCGCGAGCAACCCTACGTGTTCCGCGCCAACGGCGAGGACCACCGCGTCACCTACACACCGGGCGAGTCCGACACCGGATTGTTCGGTGGCAATTCCAATTGGCGCGGGCCGGTGTGGTTCCCGGTCAACTACCTGCTCATCGAGTCGCTGGAGCGCTACCACCACTTCTATGGGGACAGCCTCAAGGTGGAGTGCCCGGCCGGCAGCGGGAAGTTCATCAACCTGCGCGAGGCCGCGCGCGAGATCGCCGGCCGCATGGCCACGCTGTTCCTGCCCGACGCACGCGGTGCGCGACCTTGTCACGGAGGCGCCGAGCGGTTCACGAGCGACCCCCACTGGCGCGATCTGGTGCTGTTCCACGAGTACTTCCACGGCGACAACGGCCGCGGCGTGGGGGCCAGTCACCAGACCGGCTGGACGGCGCTCGCCGTGCGCTGCATCGAGAAGCGCGCGGCGGCACGCGCGGAAGCAACCATGCCCGTGGCGCACACCAACGGCCATCCGCTGCGGCCCGGCGTGGCGCGCGCAGGGCGCTGACGTGGCGACGCGTTCGTTGGTACGGAATGCGGTGGCGCGTACCGCAGCGAGCCGCGCGCGCGATCACGCGCTGGCCGAGGCGGCCGACGCGGCGGCGATGGCGGTGCGCCCCCCGCTTACAGCCGAGTGGCTGGAAGCGGATGGCCTGGGCGGGTTCGCGTCGGGCACCGTTGGCGGTGCCCGCACGCGGCGCTATCACGCGCTGTTGTTGCAGGCCACGAAGCCGCCGCTCGGGCGCTTCGTGCTCGTGAACGGTGTCGAGGCGTGGCTCGAATGGAGCGGCGAGCGCTTGCCGCTCAGCGCGCAGCGTTACGCGCCCGGTGTGACCACCGGGGACCCCGCGCACACGCTGGTGGCGTTCGAGCAGGAACCATGGCCGCGCTGGCGGTACGCGTTCGAGAGTGGCATCGAGGTCATACACGAGTGCATCGTGCGCCACGGCCTGCCGCTGGTGCAGTTGCGCTGGCGCGTTCGCAACGTGCCTCCCGGCACCACGCTGTGCGTGCGGCCGCTGCTCTCGGGGCGCGATCCGCATGCGCTGCATCATCACAACGCCGATTTCCGCTTCGAGGCCGAGCCCTTGGGCGCCGGAGTGCGCTGGCAGCCCTACGGCAGCGTGCCCGGCGTGCTGGCGTTGGCCGACGGGCGCTACGAGCACGCGCCCGAATGGTACTGGCGCTTCACGTACGATGAAGAGCAGGCCCGAGGGCTCGATCACGAAGAGGACCTCGCCTCGCCCGGTGTGTTCCGCTGGGATCTGTCGCGCCCCGATGCCGTACTCCTGCTGGCCGCCGACACGCCCGAGGGCCGCGCTTGCCTCGGCGAAAAGGCCCCGCGCGATCTGGCAGCGAAGCTCGAACGCGCCGAGCGCACCCGGCGCGCGGCCTTCGCGGAGCCGCTGCAGCGTGCGGCCGACGCGTACCTTGTCCAGCGCGGTGCGGGCCGCACGATCATCGCCGGCTATCCGTGGTTCGGGGACTGGGGCCGCGATACGTTCATCGCACTGCGCGGGTTCTGCCTGGTGCCGGGTCTTCCGGGCGAACGGCTCGACGTGGCGCGCGACATCCTGGTGGAATGGGCCGGCGCCGTGTCGCAGGGCATGCTGCCCAACCGCTTCCCGGATCAGGGCGAGACGCCCGAGTACAACTCGGTGGACGCCTCGCTCTGGTATTGCATTGTGGCGGGCGAGTGGCTGGACGCCATGCGCACGAACCATCGGCGGGTCACGCTGGCCGATCGGATCCGCATCCGCGAGGCGGTCGAGGCGATCCTGGATGGCTACACGCAGGGCACGCGCTTCGGTATCCGCGCGGATGCCGACGGTTTGCTCGCGTCCGGTGAGCCCGGCGTGCAGCTCACCTGGATGGACGCCAAGGTGGGCGACTGGGTGGTGACGCCGCGTACCGGCAAGGCGGTGGAGGTGCAGGCGCTGTGGGTGAACGCGCTCGACGCCGGGGCACGCATGGCGGCCGGTGCGCGCGCCGCGGCACGCTGGGCGCTGGCGCGCGACCTGGCGCGCGAGGCGTTCGCGGGGCGTTTCTGGAACGAGTCGCGAGCGGCACTGTATGACGTCGTGGATGCCGGTCACGTGCCGGGCGCCGACGATGCGAGCTTGCGCCCGAACATGCTGTTCGCCGTGGGCGGGCTGCCGCTCGCGCTGATCGCGGGTGAGCACGCGCGGCGTGTGGTCGACACCGCCGAGCGTGTGCTGCTCACGCCGCTCGGCCTGCGCTCGCTGGCGCCGGGCGAGCCCGGCTACGCCGCGCACTACGCGGGCGGCGTGCGCGAACGTGACGGCGCGTATCACCAGGGCACGGTGTGGCCGTGGCTCATGGGTGCGTTCATCGAGGCCTGGCTGCGCGTGCGCGGCAACAGCGAGGCCGCGAAGGCCGAGGCGCGCGATCGGTTCGTGGCCCCGCTGCTCGCGCATCGGGAACGCGCCGGGCTCGGCCATGTGAGCGAGATCGCGGACGCCGAACCGCCGTACACACCCAACGGCTGCCCGTTCCAGGCCTGGTCGGTGGGTGAGCTGATCCGCGTGGAGCAACTGACGCGCGCACTGTGATGCCGGCCTTGGGCGGTCCGGCCGCCTGTGGCACGAACGTCACGGCTCGGCCGTCGGCGCGACGATACCAACAGTGTCGTACGAACCGGCGTTGCATCGGGAAGGAGGCGGTATGTCCACGCTTGGGGACTGGAGGGAGAAAGGGTTCGCCGACTCCCCACGCCGCGTCATCGCGGAGGGTGACGAGATCCTCTATCGCTGCTTCGGAGGCCCCAACTCGGGAGTCCTGGGACGGTGGTTCGCCCCCCTGAAGTGCAGCAGCGTTTCAGACGCGGAACTTGCCAACAACGTAGTCGTGCATGGCAACAAACTGTCGATGGTGGCCACGTTCCGTGTGCGAGCGGGAACCGAGATGTGGGTGGGGCGGGTGGACCATGGCGCCCGCGACCTCGCCGACCGGACGGCGATCCAGGTCTACATCGAACGCCCACTTGGGTGCGTGGAACTGACACACGACGTCGAGACGCTCAGGCAGGACGTGTTCGTGAATCGCCGCACTGGCAATGTTTGAGTCCGTGTTCTGGCGCCACCTACATCCGATTCCACTGCGTCGCTGAGGCCGCGGCGGGTGGCGATGTGGGTGGCGGTAGATCGCCTGGGACGCACGCGCATCGAGTCGCCCGGCTCAGCCCTTGCGCACCACCCACGTCGTCATGCAGCGCTGGTCCTGCACAACCGTGGTCTTGAGCGGATCGAGCAGCGTGCCACCGAGCCGGCGCGTCCAGCCGAGCAGAGCGGCTTCGTTCACCAGATAGCGCTCGGAGCCGTCGGGCATGCGATACCGGCCGGGCGTCGTGGGTGTCATGCGCGCTTCCATGCCGATGTCGGACGCGAGCCGGCAGAAGAACAGCCCGCCGGGCCGGAGCACGCGCCACATGGAGCGCAGCATGGCCTCGAAGTGCGCGTCGTCGCGTGCGAAGTGCAGCACGGCGATGCTGACGATCGCGTCGACCGAGTGGTCGCCGAGCGACATCGCCTCGACGGGCTCCACGCGGAAGTTCGCATCGGACAGTGCCGGCGCGAGCCGTGCCGCCAGCGCGCGTGTCGCCGCGACGGCGTTGGCGTCACCATCGATCGCGTGCACGTCGAAGCCGGCGGACATCAGGAAGTAAGCGTTACGGCCGCTGCCGCAGCCCGCGTCGAGAACCCGCATGGGCGGCGACAAGCGGCCGCGCAGCAACTGATCGAACAGGTAGATGTCGATCGGGCCGAACTGGGTGGCCAGATCGTTCATGCACGCTCCGCGAGCAGCCTACGAATCCCCGACGCGCACCAGATTGTAGAACTCGTCGTTCGTCTTGGTGCGGTTCAGGCGGTCCACCAGCTTGAGCATCGCTTCCTGCGGCGGCATCTGCACCAGGATGCGGCGCAGCGCCTGGAACGTGGTCAGTTGGTTGGCCGGGATCAGCTTCTCTTCCTTGCGCGTGCCGCTCTTCGGGATGTCGATGGCGGGGTAGATGCGGCGCTCGGCGAGTTCGCGCGACAGGAAGATCTCGGAGTTACCGGTGCCCTTGAACTCCTCGAAGATGATCTGGTCCATGCGCGAGCCGGTGTCGACGAGCGCGGTACCGATGATCGTGAGCGAGCCACCGTTCTCGATCTTGCGCGCCGAGCCGAAGATCTGCCGCGGCGACTGCATGGCGTTGGAGTCGAGACCACCCGACATCGTGCGCCCGCCGTTGCCGGCCGATGCGTTGTAGGCACGCGCCAGGCGCGTGATCGAGTCGAGCAACAGCACGACGTCCTTGCCGGCGATGACTTCGGCGGCCACCAGGTTCATGGCACGCTCGGCGGTCTCGATGTGCTCGTCCACGCTCATGTCGCTCGAGGCGGCGATCACTTCGGCCGGGGTGTTGCGCTTGAAGTCGGTGACTTCCTCGGGACGCTCGTCCACGAGCAGCGCGTACACCTTCACTTCGGGGTGATTGTGCGCGACGGATGCGGCGATGGCCTGCAGGATGCGCGTCTTGCCGGCCTTGGGCGGTGCCACCAGCAGGCACCGCTGGCCGCGGCCCAACGGCGCGATGAGATCGATGGCGCGCCCGGTGGTGCGATCGCCATATGGCGGATCGCCTGCGCCCGCGGGTAGTTCCATGATCAGGCGATCGGTCGGGTCGAGTGCGGCGCCCGCGTTCTGCAGTTCGCGCAGGATCTCAAGGCCCGGACGCTGCGGCCGACTGCTGCGGCCCTGGGCCGGACTCGGGTTCCCGCCGCCACCGCCACCGCGCTGATTGCGCCGGTTGCGGCCGCGACGTCCACCGCCGCCCTGGTTGTTGAACTGCTGGTAACCACCGCCTTGCTGCTGCTGCGGTTGCTGCGGCGGGGGGTTGCCGCCACCACCACCACCGCGGTTGTTGCGCGGACGGCGCCGGCGACGCCGGCCACCGGAGCGATCGTAACCGCCTTGCCCGCCCTGGGTGCCATTGGGCCCGGGAGCACCGGGGCTCATCGCTCCGTCGCTCATGCCACCTCCGCTGGGGGGACCCGCGGGGGCCGAGCCGCCCGTGTGTTCGCCCGGAGGAGGGCCGCTGGACTCGGACCGGACGGAATCGCGGGCCGTGGAGCCGCCGTCGAACGGCAGCATCGGGGCAGAGGGAGGAGCATCGTTGGCGGATCCTTCAGGGGCGCCCGCGGCATCTTCCGGGCGCGTGCCGCGGGGGCGGCGACGACGTGGTCTCATGACATTCCTTCCGGCGCGCACTTGTCGTGCACCGGGGGTGGAACTGTGCGCTGCGCGGCTTGGCGAGCCCGTGCTCGACGCGGTTCGACCGGTGAGCGCTTTCCGGGGCGATGGCCGTGTGCTTCTACGGTGGCATCACGCGCACGGAACTCTGGGCGCTCGCCTGCTTGCTGCCGGTGGGCGGCTCTTGGCTCACCCCGGCGTCACCGGCGCCCGACAACGGCCACTCGGTGGGGAATCGTTCGGCGACAAGGGCAACCGCGAACGGTGCCTGACGCCATGGGCCTCGGCCTTCTGTTCCCAGTGCACGAGGCTACGGGTTGGGAACCTACACGCTCGATCGCCGTCGCGCCAATTGTGATGCACGCGGTTCGCGTGTCGAGCCGGACGCGGGGGAGCACATCGAGAGAACTCGGCGCGGTGGTGCAGCTACCGCGGCTCCAGCGCGAAGAAGGTGACGCCGTCATTATCGGCATGGGGGCGGGGGAATTCAAGTGGGCGTTTTCGGCCCCCCCGGCCGAATGCCTGCGCCCCGTCCGATGCGTCGCCACGTGGCCGGATGTCCGCGATGTGTGTGCCAGTTCGCCCCGGGGCCTGTGATCCGGGGTCCTGTTGGCCGTCGGCACCGCACCTGCCGCGTTCAGCGGCCGGCGTTCCCTGCCCAGGTCTGATCCGGCACACCCGCGCGATGGTTCGCGAAGCGCGCCATGACGAACAACAGGTCGGCCACACGATTGAGCCAGCGCACGACGCGAGGCTGCACGGTGTCGTGCGTGGCGAGCGCGGTCACGCGGCGTTCGGCGCGGCGGCACACGGTGCGCGCGTGATGCAGCGCGGCCGCGAGCAGCGTGCCGCCCGGCAGCACGAAGCGCGTGAGCGGTGCGAGTTCCGATTCGAGCCGGTCGATCTCGCGCTCGAGCGCGGTGATGTCGTCGTCGCTCACGAGCACCAGCTTGCCGAGCATGCTGGCATCGACCGTTGCGAGTTCCGCGCCCACCTGGAAGCAGGCGGTCTGGAGCGTGGCGATGAGTTCGCCGAACACACGCCCCGTGTCGTGCGCCTGCGCGAGCCCAAGCACGGCGTTCAGTTCGTCGACGCTGCCGTACGCCTCGACGCGGGCGTCGTGCTTGGGCACGCGATCCTTGCCGAGCAGTCCCGTGGTGCCGTCATCGCCGGTACGCGTGTAGATCTTCATGGGGCGGAGTGTAGCGGGGTGTGCGGGGGCCGTCACATCGGGTGCGACGGTTCCGGGTTCCCGAGCCCGAGCGATTCCCGGGTCACCGCCTTGGGGCGAGCGCGACACATAGGCACAGCCCGCGGCGGAACGTGGGCGGAATCTGTTTCCGGTTCCGCGGCTGACCTGCGCTCTCCAGCGGTAGCAGGGGGTGCGAATCCGCATCGCCAGTCCCCGAGCCATCCTCAGGAGGCCTCATGCGTGGCGTAGCGCTATTGCTGCTGTCGATCTGCTTGGCCGCCCGTGCTTCGGCGACCACGGTCACCTCGATTCCCGTATCCACGACGTGGACTCTTGCAGGATCACCGTACGTCATCACGCCCGGGGCCTTGCTATCGGTGTCGGTTCCCGCCGGCGTCACGCTGACCATCGATCCCGGGGTTGTCGTGCAGTTCAAGCCGGGCAAGGCATTGAGCGTTGCCAACGGCGGGTCATTGGTCGCGGTTGGGCAACCCGGACAAGCGATCCTCTTTCAATCCGAGTTGTCGGGAGATCCTTGGGCTGGAGTGCAGTGTGCCCCAGGGGCCGCACTCTCGATGAGTGACTGCACGTTCGAAACCAACGGCGGCTACCCGGTCCGAGGCACGATCCAGCAGGTCGCAAGCCTGTTCGCCACGAACGCATTCGTCCCAAGTCCGGACGGTAGGTTCAATGCCATCGAGTTGATTGGAGGAACAGTTACAGCCAACACTACGCTCAAAAGCCCACAGCCACAGTTTTGTTACATCACGGCCCGCTTCGCGAACTTGAACATCGCCGGTGCCGGCGGACCCACGCTCACGGTAGAGCCTGGTGTTCTGAAGTTCGAGTTCGCCTCTGGCCTCAGCGCCACAAATGGCGGGCTGCAGGCGAACGGCGTCACATTCACATCTGGGTATGATGACTTCGTTTGTGGTGACACCAACGGAGACGGCCCGCCCGTGTCAGTGCCGGCGCCCCATCCAGCGCCAGGCGACTGGATCGGCCTTCAGTTCGTTTCGACAAATGCTCTGGCGACCTCCAGCCTCGTGAACTGCGACGTGCGATTTGCGGGGAGCCAGACGTTCGCCTATGGGGTCCGGGTCGCCTTTGGCGCGCGACCGACAATCACGGGTGGCGCGTTCCATCACAACCGCGGTTCCGGGCTGCGGGTGGAGAGTCCGTCGAGCGGCGCCCAGATATCGGGTCTGACTCTTCGGGATAACACAGAGTGGGAGCTGGCGGCGGCGCCGGCAGCAATGGCCCAGCTGGTTGGGCAGGTCACATGTGAGAGGGCCGTGCCCGACGCCTTTAATGGCTACCAGCTACTAGCTGGCACAATCACATCGAACACTCTGCTGCCCGGCTTGCCTCCTGGGTTCTGTTACACGGTCGAGAGCAATGCGGACATTGTGGTGAATCACGCGAGCGGCCCGGTGCTGACAATCGGTGCCGGCGTCGTGAAGTTCGCTCCCGGGTCGCGTATTGGCGTCGCCAATGGCGGTCTGCAGGCCACAGACGTGACGTTCACCTCTGTCAACGATGACATCGGGGGCGACACAAATGGTGACGGAGACCCGGTCGAGGGATCCGCGCCGCCGCCGGCCGGCGGTCAATGGATTGGCATTGACTTCGCTGCAAACGGCACCGCGGCCACGACCGCGCTGACGAATTGTGAGATTCGGTACGCTGGGAGCGAAGCGATTGGCTACGGCGTTCGGATTCTCGGAGGAGCAGAGCCGTCAATCACGGGGGGTAGCATCAGCGACAACCGCGGCTCCGGAATCCTGGTCGGCGATGCATCTTCATGCGCTCAGATCACCGGAGTGCGAGTTCGAGACAATGGGGCGTGGGAAGTCACGGCACCCATGGCAGCGATGGTGGCGCTGGCCACAGCCAATAGCATCGAGCCTTCGGATGGAACGGCGCCGGGCGAAAGTGGGTTGCACAAGTTCGATGCCTATCACGTCGTCGGCGGGCTGGTTGATGCAGACATCGTGCTTCCGCGGCCTCCGGTGCCGATGTGCTACTACTTCGATGGCGATATCACGATAGCTGCAGGGCGTACGCTCCAAGTGCTGCCGGGGACAGTCATCAAGATGGGTATCGGAGACAGCCTTCAGGTTCTGGGTACACTCCGGGCAGAGGGCGCCGTACTGCTTCCTTCACTGCGGGAGCCCATCGTGTTCACGTCCATTCGAGACGATTTCTGGCTGGGTGATACGCCGGGAGACGGCTTGTTATGCGGGCCCCAGCCCCCCCCGCCGGCTCCGGTGTGTCATTCGACGGGTCTGACGCCCGCGCCGGCGGACTGGGCTCGGGTCGTATTGACGGCGGGTCACGGCAACCTCTTGAGGGGCGCCGTGTTTCGATACGGCGGTTTCCAGAGCGCGGGCCAGTTGCGCATTGTCGGAACCCCGCCGGACGGAGCACCACAGGATCTTGTCGAACACTGTTTCTTCTATGTTGATGCTCCGCGCGGCGGGGGAGTTGTCGTGAAGGGTTCCAGGCCGCGAATAGTCGACTCTGCTTTCTTGGGAGTGTCGACCTCTTTCGGCATCGAGACACAAGCGCCGGGATTCGAAGTGGACGCGCGGGGCAACTGGTGGGGGGCTCCGTCTGGCCCGAACGACGACTCAGCCAACCTGAGCTGCAATCTCCTCACCAACGCCGGGGCCGGTGTCCGAGTGAGCGACTGCGTGGACTACGGCGGATTCCTGGTGCAACCAGGGCAGGCTCCGGTGACGGACGCCCCGCCACGTCCCGTTCCGTCGGTCGGGCGCTTGGGCGTGTCCGTGCGACCGAATCCCGTTCGACGCGCGGCGGAGTTCCATGTCGAACGGCTTGCCGGTGATCTGGCCCGTATCGAGGTGCTGGATGCCTCGGGGCGCCGTGTGTGGAGCGAGGAACTCGAACCCGAAACGGAAGGCGAGCGTGCTCTCCGATGGGATCTCACGACCGCTCAGGGGCAGCGGGTGAGGCCGGGGCTCTACTTCGTCCGGGTGACGACGGCGCGTGCGTCCTACTCCCGGCATCTGGTCGTGATCGAATAGGCAGCGGTCGGCTTCTCACGCATCGGCATCGCGGGCGCCCATCGCCTCGCGTGCGAGTGCGTGAGGCGGGCTCGCACGCGGTGGTGGATCCACAGGCTCGTGGATCCAAACTACTGCGGTTCAGGGGGCGTGCAGGCCTCCCCGGTGTGGCGGCTCTGTGCCTGCGAGGGCGGAGCCGCTGCGGCGGGCTCGAGCGCCACGACGGATGGCTCGAGGTTCAATTTCTCCCCAAAGCCCTGAGCGTGAATCGCGACCCCGCCCAGCCACCGGGCCACGCCGGTTCCAGCAAAGCCGAGGCGCACGCGGCCTGAGTGCGCAGGCAGGGCGATCCGGCCTCAGTCCTCCGCCTTCTCGCCCGCCGGGGCCATCTTCACGAGCCGCGGCTGGAACGTGGCCAGTGTTTCCACCAGATCGGCCTGCGCGCTCATCACCGCATGGATGTCCTTGTAGGCCATCGGCGCTTCGTCGATGCCGGCCGACAGCAGGGTGACGCCCTGCTCCTGCAAGAGCGGCCGCGCGTCCTTCCAGGTGAAGCGCGCCCGCGCCTCGGAGCGGCTCATGGCGCGGCCCGCGCCGTGTGCGGCGCTGTTCATCGACTCCGGCTCGCCGCGGCCGCGCACGATGAACGACGGCGTCGCCATGGAGCCGGGGATCACGCCCAGCGTGCCGGCGCCCGCGGGCGTAGCGCCCTTGCGGTGCACCACGAGCTCTTCGCCGAAGTGCGACTCGCGCCACGCGAAGTTGTGATGATTCTCGATTCCGAGCGCGACCTTCTCGCCCAGCTCGCGCGCCAGGCTGCGGTGGATGCAGGCATGATTGGCCTCGGCGTAGCGCCCCATGAGCTCCATGGCGCGCCAGTATTCCTGCCCGGCCTCACTCGCCAACGACAGCCACGCCAGCGCGGCCTGCGGGCCTGCGAGCTCGGGGTGCAGGCTCGCGGCCAGCCTGCTGTAGTGCTCGGCCACGGTCGCACCCGAGCCGCGGCTGCCGCTGTGCGAGAGCAGCGCCAGGTAGCTTCCCGGGGCGACGCCCAGCGCGTCGTGCGTCACCTCGAACGTGCCGAACTCCACGAAGTGATTGCCGCTGCCGCTGGTGCCGAGCTGGCTCCAGGCCTTGTCCTTGAGCCTTGCGGTCACGGGTGTCACGGCCCAGTCCTCGTCCATCACGGCGTGCTCGTGCCGGTCGCGGAACTCGGCGCCGATCCCGAAGCGCGTGCGCTGTTCGAGCAGCTTGCCCAGCCGGTCGTCCTGGCCCTTCATGCGCCGGGCCGTCACCGCGAACACGCTCAGCCGCATGCGGCAGGCGATGTCCACGCCCACGGCGTACGGGATTACGGCGTCGCGCGTGGCCAGCACGCCGCCCACGGGCAGCCCGAAGCCCAGGTGCGCATCGGGCATGAGCGCGCCGCGCACCGAGACCGGAAGACTGCAGGCCGCGCGCATCTGTTCGAGCGCGTTGGCCTGGATGTCGTCGCCCCACTGGCGCCAGGGCGCGGGGGCGGGCAGTTCGTGGTTCATGTCGGGAGTGTCCGTGACGGGGGCGCGGTGGCGCGACCGCGGGATTGTACATGTCGCGCGCGCTGCCGCTGCGTGCGCCTTCATGAGAAACTGCCGCGACCACCCGAGGCCCCATGCCCACGCCCGTCGAAGAACCGCTCCAGCTCGAGATCCCGCCCGCGCTCGCGGAACTACTCGCCACCGTGCCTGAGCTGTCGCAGGCGTACGTGGTGGGTGGCGGCGTGCGCGATGCCGTGCTCGGGCTCGTGGCCAAGGACCTCGACCTCGAGGTGTTCGGCACGGACTACGATCGACTGGGGCGCGCGCTCGCGCGCTTCGGCGCCACGGATCTCGTGGGCCGCGCGTTCGGCGTCATCCGGCTCACGCTCGCCTCGGGCGAGGTCGTGGACTTGAGCCTGCCGCGGCGCGACTCCAAGGTGGGCGCGGGGCATCGCGGCTTCGCGGTCGCGCCCGACCCCACGTTGTCGCCGCACGAGGCGGCCTCGCGCCGCGACTTCACGGTGAACGCGCTCATGTACGACCCGCGCCGCCGGGTGGTGACTGACCATTTCGGCGGGCTCGCTGACCTGCGCGCGGGCGTGCTGCGCCATGTGGGGCCGGCGTTCAGCGAGGATCCACTGCGCGTGCTGCGCGGCATGCAGTTCGCCGCGCGCTTCGAGCTGCAAGCCGCACCCGAGACGGTGGCACTGTGCAGGAGCATCGCGGGCAGTTATCACGAGCTGCCACTCGAGCGCGTGCGCGAGGAGTGGTTCAAGTGGGCCAGTCTCTCTCGCCGGCCCTCGCTGGGGCTGCGCTTCCTGCACGACACCGGCTGGCTCGCGCACTTTCCCGAACTCGTCTCGCTCGTGGACGTGCCACAGGACGCCGAGTGGCACCCCGAAGGCGACGTCTGGGTGCACACGCTGCACGCGCTCGATGCACTGGTGGCGCTGCCCGCGTGGCGCGCGGCCGAGCCGGCGCGCCGCAGCGTGTGGACGTTCGCGGTGCTGCTGCACGACACGGGCA
>JBEBGT010000088.1:0-9926 GCA_040081365.1 Candidatus Eiseniibacteriota bacterium
CCCCCATGCGCACCACACCCGGCGCACAGCACGAGTGCGCACATGGCCAGCCACTGCCTCGTACCTGCACGTTCCATGAGTTCGTTCGCTCCAGTGATCGGGGGGCCCGGCTTCGAGCCGGAGCATATACCACAACGAAACGAACGGGCGGTGCCGCTCTTCGCGGACACCGCCCGTTCGTCTTCGCCCACCGTCGCGGACCCGGAGCCGCTCACGCGGCCCCGGCCCGCACGGGGTCACTTCGCCGGTTTCTTGAACACGTCGTCCGCGAGCGCCGGGTTGAGCTTGATCGCCGTGACCTTGCCGTCCAGGAATGGCTTGCCGTCGCGTGTGACCTTGAACGTGTGCGGGTACTGGAGCGCGCCTTCGGCCGACCAGTCCGTGCGCAGTTCCACCACGCGCGCCGGCGGCATCTGGCCGCCGCCGTCGTCCTGATAGGCCATGCCCGCGTACTTGCCGTCCGTGGTGAACAACAACACGTGGTCCTGCAGCTTGCTGCCCTGCACCGCGGCGGCGTTGTACTTCACGCCGTCGATCGTCTCGGGCGTGTCGAGCGCCAGCAGTTCGACGGCGCCCGGCGCGCTGAACAGCCGCCACAGCGACTTCTGGTAGTCCTTCGCCACGTCGTCCGCGGCCTTGGGGTTGTCCTGCAGCTGGCCCATGGCGTTCATCCAGCCGGCGGTGCCGTCGAAGCCCTGCTTGACCTCGCCGAACGGCAGCTTCTGGCTCGCGACCTGACGGTTGGGGAACGCCCACGACTCCTCGGCCGAGATCGACAGCGACTGACCCTGGATGCTGACCGTGGCCTCCGAGGTCTCGGTGACGGTCTTGATCGCGGCCCACGCGGCCGAACCGCCCGCCGCCTTGGCCGCGCTCGCGAGCCAGCCCGCGGCCTTCTGCTTGGCCTCGGGCGACGCCGACAGCTTGCCCAGCTTGGACGGCGGCGGTGGGATGCTGATGTCGACGCGCTCCACCGGCAGGCCGGCGCTGGCGAGCGGCGCATCGAAGTCCTTCTCGCGGCCGACGAGGATCGCCACCTGCGCCTCGGGCGTGATCTTGCGCTTGGCGGCCTCGAGCACGCTCTGCGCCGTGACGGCGTCGAGCGACTTCTGGTAGCCCTGCAGGAAGTCGGCCGGATAACCGATCGCTTCGTAGTAGGCCGCCCGGAACAGCGTCTGGCTCGGGTCCTGGAAGTTGAACACGAAGCCGTTCACCGCCGCCTGCTTGGCCGTCTCCATCTCCTTGGCCGTGAACGGGGCCTGCGTCATCGCGCGCACCTGGTCGCGCACCAGCTGCAGCGCCACCATGGTCGACTCGCTCTTGGTGAGCGAATAGGCCAGGAACACGCCCGGCCGCTCGAAGTCCGTGCCGGCCTGCACGCCGGTGGCGTAAGCCAGGCCGCGCGCGGTGCGGATATAGCTGAACATGCGCGACGAGAAGCCGCCGCCCAGACCCTGCTCGAGCACCTGCATGGCCGCGTAGTCCGGGTCGTCGGCGCGCGAGCCGGGCTGGCAGACGATGACGCCCGACTGGGTGACGTCCTCCTTGGGCGCGAAGTACAGCTTGGGTGCCACGCTCTTGGGCGTCGGCGGCAGCACGGGCTTCGGGTTCCCGCTCTTCTTCCAGTCACCGAACTTGGCGAGCAGCAGCTTCTTCATGGCCGCCGCCTGGAAGTCGCCGTACACGGCCAGCACCATGCGCTCGGGCACGAACACGCTCGCATGCAGCTTCTGGCAGTCGGCCTGCGTGATGGGCTCGATCGTGGCGTACTCGGGAATGCGCGCCCACGGGCTGTCTTTTCCGTAGATCGCCTGCTGCGACGTGCGCACCAGCAGTGACACCATCTCGTCGTTGCGGCTGGCGATGCTCTGACGCAGTTCGACCTTGGCGAGCTCGATCTTGTCATCCGGGAATGCCGGCTGCCGCGTGAGCTCGGACCACAGCCCGACAACCTCGGCCGTGTTCTCGGTGAGGCAGCGGAACCCGGTGTTGGCGAGCGTGGCGCCCACGTTGGAGTTGATGCTGGCGCCGATCGCCGCGAGCCGGTCGTCGAGCCAATCGCCTGCGTGTGCGCGGCTGCCGCCCGAACGAATGACCGTGCCCGTGAGCCCGGACAGACCGGCGCGGTCCGCCGGCACGAGCGTGGGGCTCGAGCTGAAGTACGCCACGCCACGCACGGTGGGCAGCGTGTGGTCCTCGAGCAGGTAGATCACCGCGCCGTTCGGCAGCGCGACACGCTCGGGCTTCACCGCCGGGATCTTGCCGATGGGCGGGATCGCGAGCTGGCGCGGGTCGTAGATCGAGATGTCTCTTGCCGGCCGCTCGGACGAGCTCGCGGCGGCCTGCGCGGACGGCGAGACGCTCGCGACCAGCGCGGCCAGTGCGAGGATGCCGAGGGCGATGCGAGTGAGGCTCTTCATGTCAGCGCCCTCCTTCGTTGGCCGACGACGCCGGCGGGTTCTTGATCATGGCCACGGTGCGGTTGTTCTTCACGACCACGCTCTTCAGGGCGTCGGTCAGGTCCTGCGGGGTGAGCGCCTGGACGCGCTCCTGCTCGCGGAAGAACGCGCGCCAGTCGCCGTGCAGCGCCTGCGCCTGCGCCAGCTCACCCGCGAGGTTACCGTTGTCGTCCACGGCCCCGATCTTCTGCGCGCGTACGCGCACCTTGTAGCCATCCAGCTCTTCGGCGGTGAACGGCTTCGTGGTCATGGCCTCGTCGACGACCAGATACGCGGCCTTCTCGACCGCCTCGGGGTCCTGGCCCGAAGCCGGGACTGCGAACATGATCATGAGATTGGGGTACTTCTCGCCCGGGAAGCCGGTGCCCACGAACGCCTGCACGGCGACCTTCTGCTCCTTGACCAGCGACTTCGTGAGCCGCGACCAGTTGCCGCCGCCCAGGAGGTCCGCCGCGGCCTTGAACGCCGCGAACTGCGGATCCGAAGCGGCCGGGATGTGCCAACCCGCGACGACCGTGGGCTGCGCCTTGTCCTCGAGAATGACGCGGCGCTCGGCGATCTGCTTGGGCTCGACCGTGTCGAGCGGCGGCGGGGCCGGCGCATCGGACAGCGCCGAGAAGTACTTGTCGGCCAGACGCTTGACCTCGGCGATCGTGACGTCGCCCACCACGCACACGGTCATGTTCTTGGCCACGTAGTTGCGCTTGAAGAACTCCTCGCCCTCGCTGCGGCTGAAACTCTTCAAGTCCGATGGAAACCCGATGCCGCCGAAGCCGTAGGGGTGGGCATTGAACGCCGACGTGTTGAACTCGTAGACGAGCCGGCCGATCGGCGACGATTCGACGCGCATGCGGCGCTCTTCGTAGACAACGTCGCGCTCCTTGTAGAACTCGCGGAAGACGGGGTCGATCAGCGCACCGGCGAACAGCGAGGCCCACATCTCGAGCCGGTTGCTCGGCAACGAGTAGAAATAGGCCGTGATGTCCTCGGCCGTGAATGCATTGATGCCCTGACCGCCGGCCTGCTCGACCACGCGCGTGAACTCGTTCGGGACCACGAGTTTCTGGGACTCCTGCTGGGCGTCCGCGAACACCTTCTCGAGCCGCTTGAGCAGGGCGGTGTCGGCGCGCAGCCCCTTGCGGCGTTCGTTCAGCAGAGCCTCCCAGGCGCGTTCTTCGGCATCGAGCAGCGGCTTCTCCTTGGCGTAGTCGCTGGTGCCCACGAGCGTCGTGCCCTTGAACGCCATGTGTTCCATCATGTGGGCGATGCCGGTGGTGCCCACGGCGTCGTTGGCCGAGCCCGAGTTCACGACGGTGAAGAAGCTGAACACCGGCGCCTGATGGCGTTCGACCACCAGGAAGCGCAGCCCGTTGGCGAGCGTGAATTCCTGCACCTGCTTCTCGAGCGTCTCGAGACCGGTGCGGACCGGCTTGGCGGCGGCCGCGGCCGGGATCTTCTTGGCCGTGGCGGCGTTCGCGGACAGCGCCAGCGTGGCGGCCAGCGCGACTGCCGGCACCGCGTGCACGAGCACGCGGCGTGAGAGGCGAAGCATGCGATCCTCCTGCGGGATGTGCGGATGGTTTCAGGGGGGGGCGGAGCGAGCGCGGGGACTATGCCACCGCCGGCTGAGAGGCGGCAATCACGCTCCGGGCGCGGGTTCGCGCCATGTTGCCGGTTGAGCATGGGCTCCCCGCCCCACTATGCTCCAGCGTCCCTTACCCACGGCCGGAGGCACCCGATGGCGATCCAGCACCTGACCGAAGAGCAGGTTCGCACCTGGAGCAAGGAGCAGAAGGACCGCTGGTGGCTCGACAACATCTACCGCGGTGACACGCCGCAGCTCACGGTGCGCGCCGCGCTCACCGGCTTCCTGCTGGGCGGCATCCTGAGTGCGACCAACCTGTACGTGGGTGCGATGACCGGCTGGTCGCTGGGCGTGGGGCTCACGTCGGTCATCCTGTCGTTCGCCCTGTTCAAGGTGTTCGCGCGGCTGGGCGGCACCGACATGAACGTGCTCGAGAACAACGCCGCGCAGTCGGTGGCCACCGCCGCTGGCTACATGACCGGTCCGCTCATCTCGGGACTCGCGGCGTACATGTGGATCGAGAACAAGCCCCTGCCGTGGTTCCCCATGCTGGCGTTCAACGTCGTGCTGTCGCTGCTGGGTGTGCTGGTGGCGTTCCCCATGAAGCGCCTGTTCATCAACGAGGAACAGCAGCCGTTCCCGCAGGGCCGTGCGTGCGGGGTGGTGCTGGACACGCTCTACACCGCCGACGCCGCGGTCGGGTTGTTCAAGGCGCGCGCGCTGGGATGGGCCGCCGCCGTGGCCGGCGCGGTGACGTTCGTGACCGGCGAGAACTACATGAAGTGGATCCAGGAGAAGCTGTTGCACATGGCTCACGCCTGGAAGCTGCCGCGCGAACTGGACGCGTGGTATTACGACCTGGTGGCCAAGGGCAGCGCCCCCATTCCCAAGCTGGGCGGGGTCGACCTGCGCCAACTGGGCCTGCGCCCGACCATTGACTGGGCGCTGTTCGGCGCGGGCGGACTCATGGGCGTGCGCACCGCCGGCAGCATGCTGCTCGGCATGCTGGTCAACTTCGCCGTGCTGGCCCCGTGGATGATCGCCCTCGGCGAGATCCTGCCCAAGTCGGGCTCGCTCGCCGAGGGCAATGCCGTATTCGGCCGCGTGCACATCGTGAACAACTGGTCGCTGTGGTGGGGCATCGCGATCATGGTGATGGCGTCACTGGTGTCGTTGTTCGCGAAGCCCCAGATCTTCGTGGACGTGTGGAACATGCTGTTCAAGAAGCGCGCGGCCGTGGCGGACCGTCCGGTCGACGTGCTGCGCGACATCGAACTGCCGCTGTGGGTGTCGTACGTGGGCATCCCGGTGATCGGCGGCATCGGCGTGTGGATGGCGTGGTACTGGTTCGGCGTGCACCCGCTGTTCGGCGCGCTCGCCATTCCGCTGGTGATCGCACTCACGCTGATCGCGGCGCGCAGCACGGCCATGACCAGCATCACGCCCACGGGTTCGCTGTCCAAGATCCCGCAGTTCGCTTTTGGAGCCTTGGATCCCACGCACCCGCCCACCAACCTCATGACCGGCGTCATGTGCGTGGAAGTGGCCAGCAACGCCTCGAACCTGCTCATGGACATCAAGCCCGGCTACATGCTGGGCGCCAAGCCGCGCCAGCAGGCCCTGGGGCACGCCATCGGCATCCTGTCCGGCGCGCTCGCCTCCACCCCGCTGTTCTACATCCTGTTCCTGTCGGATTGGGCGCCGGGCAAGAACCTGCAGGAAGTCATGGCGCCCGAGGGCAGCCAGTTCAGCTTCCCGTCCGCGCTGCAGTGGAAGGGCGTGTCTGAGATGGTGACGTCGATCTTCGCGCCGGGCGGGCACGGCGAGCTGTTCACGGGCTCGATCCTCACGTCGGTGATCATCGCGGCCGTGGTGGGCGTGGCGTTCGAACTGGCCCGCGTGCTCACCAAGGGCCGCTTCCCGTTGTCGCCCCTCGCCATCGGCCTGGGCGTGCTGGTGCCGCCGGACTCGGTGATGGCCATGTTCGCCGGTGCGGCGTTCTTCGAGATCATGAACGTGCTCTACAAGAAGCGCCCCGGCAGCACCGGCTTCAAGCTGTGGATCGAGACGCACGAGCCGATCTGCGCCGGGCTGGTGGCGGGCGCGGCGCTCGTGGGCATCGGCGACACCATGATCAAGGTGTTCGTGCTCAAGTAGCACAGCGCTCGAACGGAACGGGCCGGACCGGAGCTTTCCGGGTCGGCCCGTTGTCCCGACATCGGGGCGCTCTTACCCGGCGCCGCCCGAGTACGGTTGCGATCGCTCACCGGCTGCCGTGCGGATGAGCCCCCGGGCGCTCGAAGCGCATGCGATCGACGAGATCCGCGTGCAGCCGGCGGGCGAGCTCGAACGTGTCGCTCTCGCCGCGCACCGTGCGGCGGCGCGCCGGCAGCGAGTGCAGCCCGGCCAGTACCAGAACGACGAACAGGAACGTGAACATGAGCACCTGCGCCACCGAGTTCGCATCGCCGATGCTGCCGGCCACACGCAGCTCCATCCCCGCCATGCCGATCATGGCCCCGACGAGTGCGCTCGCAGCGGTGGGCAGGATCTCGCGCAACCAGAGGCGCGCGTGGCCCGAACGGACCACCGACAACCGCGGCACGATGAACGCGTTCGTGAACCACACACACAGCATGATCGGGTAGCAGAAGAACAGCGCGACGCGATAGCCGATCTGGTAGCCGAGCCAACCGAGGTCGGAGAGCGTGCCGAGTACGGCGGCGATCGGGAGCGCCAGCACCCAAGGCGAGACGAGTGCGCGCACGAGATGGTGCAGATGACGAGCCGAGCGGTCCATGACGACCCTCCTCCTCCGGGCGGCGTTGACGACCACGGTTTCCTGCGGACAACCGGTTCGTCGCAGCCGCCCGGGAGGTGTGACGGGCCGGCTCGGGACGGGTTCCGATCCGGCCCATCTTGCGGGTGGGTCTCCGGCCCGACGCTGACCGAGCCGGACTCCCGCCGATGTCAGGCGCCGGGCTCGGGGACTCGCAGCATCATGATCACGATGTCGTCCGCGGCCGCTTGGCCGGCCTGGAAGGCGCGGACCTGGGTGATGACCCCCGCGACCGACTGACGGGAGGTGGCGGCGTTCGCGTTCGCGGTCGCGATCGCGGCGGCCACGAGACGCCCTTCCCCGAAGGGCTCCCCTGCCGGGTTCATCGCATCCGTCACACCGTCGGTGTACAGGACGACCCGATCCCCCGGCCTGAGCGTCAGTGACGCCTCGCGGTACGGCAGTGATTCCAGCATGCCGATGACGGTGCCGCCCTCGACGAGACGCTCCGGTTCGCCGGTACCGCGGAGGACGAGCGGATGGCGATGGCCCGCATTCGTGTAGGTGAGCTGAAGGGTGCGGGGATCGAAGCGCGCCAGGAACAGGGTCACGAACATGCTCTGCTCGGTGATCTGCCCGCGGCACATGAGCAGGTTCAGCTCGCGCACGATCTCCGCCACCGAGGTGCGACTGTTGAGCTGGGTGCGCAGGGACGCGAGCAGCATCGCGGCCAGGATCGCCGCGGGCATGCGATCGCCGGCGACGTCGGCGACCGCGATGTAGTAGCTGCCGTCCGGGCCCGCGACGACGTCGTAGAAGTCCCCACTGACCTGGCGCGACGACACGATCTCGGCGTGGATGTCGAGCGGCACACCGGTCGAGCTGGCACGATCCAGGAGCGTGGTCTGCAGGCCGCGGGCGAGCCGCAGTTCCTCGTCGGTCCGCGCTCGCTCCACGGAGTCGCGGTGGAACGACACGGCGAAAGAGGCGGCCAGGGCCAGCGCCATGAACAGCAGGGTGAACATGACCACCTGTGCCACCGCGAGACCGCTCCCGATGCTTCCGGGTTGCAGCAGTTCCATGATCGCCACACCCAGCAGCGCGCCGACCACCGCGCTCACAGTCGTCGGCAGGATCTCCCGCACCCAGACATGGCGGCGCCGTGCGCCGGAGACCGAAGTGGCCGACCGGGCCGGGAACAGGAACGTCGTGGTCAGCCAGACACACAGTGCGACCGGGTAACAGAAGAACAGCGCGACGACGTAACCGATCCGGTAGCCGAGCCAGCCGATCCAGTCGAGGGTGCCGAACACCACCGCGATGGGCACCGCGGCGACAAGCGGGATCCACAGCACGCGCAGGAATCCGCGCAGGGGTTGCGGGAACCGATCCACGGAAGAGCTCCTCTTCAAGGGTCCACGGCCGGAACACAGGGACGGCGGGCTCTCTCGGGGGAGGGGCGAACCTAGCACGCCCATGAACGGTGCAGGCTAGTAGTTGGGCCCGGGGACATGGACGCCCGACTGGACTGGCGTGGTCGGATGACGCAATTGGCCCCTGCGCCCATGCGCCTCGACCGCACCTTGATGGGGCCACATCTCGACGCTCGGAACGGCGGTCGCCGGGCGGCGCAGGGGCCAGCACGAAGCGCCCGTTCCCTTGGCAGGACCGGGCGCTCTCGGGCTACTTGCGAGCGGTCGCTACTTCGCGCCGACCTTGGCCTCGGTGCGCAGCAGGTGGATGGCCATGTTGTCCGCGTCCTCGGCGGCTTCGCCGAGCACTTCCATCATGGTCGGGTGCGCGTGGATGGCCTGGGCGATGGCCGAAACGTCGAGGTCCGCGCCAATCGCAAGCGACGCCTCGTGGATGAGCTCGCTGGCCTTGGCGCCGAAGATGCTGGTGCCCAGGATCTGGCCCGAGTCGGCGTCGCCGACGATCTTCACGAACCCGGTCGTCTCGCCGTCCGCGATGTTGCGGCCGTGCGCGCGGAACGGGAAGCGCCCGACCTTCACGGTGCGGCCCTCCGCCTTCGCCTCGGCCTCGGTCAGGCCGACGCTGGCGATCTCGGGGCTCGTGAACGTGGCCGCCGGCACCGCGCGCCAGTTGGTCTGCGCGGCGTGGCCCGCGATGATCTCGGCCGCCGCCTTGCCCTGCGCGCTGGCGAAGTGCGCGAGCTGCTTGATGTCGGTGACGTCACCGATGGCGTAGATGTTCGGCACGCTGGTCTGCAGCTTGTCGTTCACCGCGATCTTGCCACGGTCGGCACGCGAGATGCCCACCGTGTCGAGCCCCAGGCCCTCGCTCCATGGCCGGCGGCCGGTGGCGATGAGCACGGTGTCGACCTCGACCGTCTTGCCGCCCGAGAGCGTGAGCGTGATCGAGCCATCGGCGTTGTCGCGGCGGTCCTCGACCTTGGTGCCCAGGTGCAGCGCCACCTTCTGCTTCTTCATCTCGCGCTCGAGCGCGGCCGAGATCTCCTCGTCTTCCGCCATGACGAGCCGCGGCAGCATCTCGATGACCGTGGTCTGCGTGCCGATGGCCGCGAAGAAGCACGCGAACTCACAGCCGATCACGCCGCCGCCCAGGATGGCGATGCGCTTGGGCTGCTTCGTGAGGTCCAAGGCTTCCTTGCTGCCGATGACGCGCTCGCCGTCGAGCGACCAGCCTGGCGGGTTCCAGGCGTAAGCCCCGGTGGCGAGGATGATGTGGTCCGTGGTGATCTCTTCCGTGCCGCCGTCGGTCTTGGCGATCGCGATGCGATTGGCGGCCGTGAGCTTGCCCGTACCCTTGAAGATGTCGACCTGGCGGCCGCTCAGCAGCTGCTTCACGCCGCCGGTGAGCTGCTTCACGATCTTGTTCTTGCGCGCCACCAACGCCGTCCAGTCGATCTGCGGCTCGCCGACGATGATGCCGTACTCCTTGGCGCGCTTGATCTGCTCGTAGAGGTGCGCGGTGACGACCCACGACTTGGTGGGGATGCAGCCCCAGTTCAGGCAGGTGCCACCCGCGCGCTCCAGCTCGATGCACGCGACTTTCTTGCCGAGCTGTCCGGCGCGAATTGCCCCCGCGTAGCCCGCGGGGCCGCCGCCAATGACAATGAGAT
>JBEBGT010000583.1:0-2618 GCA_040081365.1 Candidatus Eiseniibacteriota bacterium
CTTGAAGGCTTCCCGACGGTGAGCCGGGAGCAGGTCGACGCGTTCCTGGGCTAAGCGACGAACTGGCACACCTGCCGCAGCAGCGAGGCCGCCCGTGAGAAGTTGGCACCCTTCACGAGGATGTAGTCCGTGTCGTAGGTGCTGATCACGAACACGCCGATGCCGGCCACTGCCAGCGGGGTAGTAAGCCCCGAGATCACGCCGGTCGTGGTGAACGGCACGGGGCCCACCAGTTCGAACGCGCGCCAGCCCTTCTCGACGAACATCTCGACCGAGGGCGGCAGGTCGGCCTCGGGGCAGACCACCGAGAGCTCGGCAGGCGTCCGCGTGATGCTCCAGAAGTCCGCCGACTCGTGCAGCACCCAGGTCGGCAGCGGGGAATCCGCGGGGAACTTGCACACCGCCAGATGCCAATCGGTCTCGCGTATCCGCAGCCCGGTGAGGCTCACGGGAAGGTGATCTCGCCCTCGTCGTCCATGAGCACGATGGCCGAGCACGGGCAGTTCTCGGCGGCTTCGAGGATCTTTTCCGGGGTCTCGGACTCCGGGTCCAGGATGGTCGCCTTGTTCTTGCTGTCCACGCCAAAGGCGCCCGGCGCCGTTTCGCGGCACAGGCCGTGGCCACAACACTCTTTGTGGAGGATCTTGATCTGCATGGGGGGATGGCTCCGGTAGGGCTGTGCATGGTGGCCGATGACCGGGCGGGACACAAGCGCCGGTCACGCGGAGCCGTGGGGATGGGGCGCCCGTCGGGCGGGGAGCGCCGGCGGGCGTAAGGGTGTTGTCGGCAACCGCGCGCGCGTTCTAGAGTCGGGCGTATTGTCTGCCGAAAGGTGCCGCCGCCCCCACCACACTTGAACCGCGAGACCGCCCCCATGAGCGAGCTGGACCGCTACCTTGCCGAAAATCAGGGCCGCTTCCTGGAGAACCTGAAAGCCGCGCTGCGCATTCCCAGCGTGAGCTCGCAGAGCGAGCACAAGGCCGACGTGCAGCGCTGCGCCGAGCACATCGCCGCGCACCTGAAGAAGATCGGCATGACGCGCGCCGAGGTGATGCCCACGCCCGGCCACCCCGTGGTGTACGCCGAGTGGCTGGGGGCGCCCGGCAAGCCCACCGTGCTGCTGTACGGCCACTACGACGTGCAGCCACCCGAGCCGCTGGAGCTGTGGAAGACGCCGCCCTTTGAGCCCACCGAAAAGGACGGCAAGCTGTACGCGCGCGGCGCCTGCGACGACAAGGGGCAGGTGTACATGCACCTGTCGGCCATCGAAGCGCATCTGGCCGTGAACAAGAGCCTGCCCGTGAACATGAAGCTGGTGATCGAGGGCGAAGAAGAAGCCGGCAGCGAGAGCCTGGAAGGCTTTTTGAAGGGCAACCGCAAGATGCTGGATGCCGACGTGATCGTGGTGAGCGACACCAGCATGCTGGCGGCGGACCACCCGGCGCTCACGTACGCGCTGCGCGGTATTCTGTACACGCAGATCGAGGTGGTGGGCCCGACGCGTGACCTGCACAGCGGCGAGTTCGGCGGCGCGGTGATGAACCCCGCCAACGCACTGTGCGGGATCATTGCCGCTTTGAAGGATGCGGACGGGCGGGTGACCGTGCCCGGGTTCTACGATCGTGTGCGCGAGCTGTCGGCGGCCGAGCGTGAGGCGTATGCGGCGGTGCCGTTTGACGAAGCCGGGTTCCTCAAAGAATCCGGCGCGCCCATGGGCTATGGCGAGAAGGGCCGCAGCACGCTGGAGCGCGTGTGGAACCGCCCCACGCTGGACGTGAACGGCATGTGGAGCGGCTACACCGGCGAGGGCAGCAAGACCGTGCTGCCGAGCTTTGCCGCCGCCAAGGTGAGCATGCGCCTGGTGCCAGACCAGGACGGCATGGAGCTGTTCGGCAAGTTCGAGGCGCACGTGAAGTCGCTGGCGCCCCCGGCCGTGAAGGTGACGGTGAAGAACATGCACGCCGGCAAGGCCTGGATCACGTCACCCGAGCACCCCATGCTGCAGGCCGCGATTCGCGCACTGGCCCGCGCCTGGACCAAGAAGCCCGCGCTGATCCGCGAGGGCGGCTCGATTCCCGTGATGGCGACGTTCCAGGAAACGCACAACCTGCCGTGCATCATGATGGGCTTTGGCCTGCACGACGATCAGGTGCACGCGCCGAATGAGAAGTTCTCGCTGACGAGCTTCCATGGCGGGACGAAGAGCTGTGCGTATTTGTATGAGGAGTTGGGGAAGTAGCGGCTATCGCCCAGTAGCGTCCAGTCACCAAGGAATCGACCGTAATCTCAGCATCGTCCCGACCAGAGATCCGCCGCCCTTCGGGGGTTGGCGGACCGGGGCTGACGCCATGGGGGCGTCTGCTCGTGGATCTTTGGCAGGGTTCGCTGTCCCAGTTCGTGCGCCAGGCTGAAGCAGGGTCGCTTTCGGGCGACATGACCGGACAGTTCGTGAAGCTCCATCGATACGTCCCGGGCCAGTCGGAAGTTCGGAGTTGGGAACATTCGCTCGCGGCGCTTGCTGCCGCCGTTCGGCCGTTGAGGCGCGCCGATCTTGGTGTTGCCATTGGCGCCACCGGGTCGCCCGAGTCCGGGGGCATCACGAGGGAGACGGTCTCTCC
>JBEBGT010000584.1:0-2618 GCA_040081365.1 Candidatus Eiseniibacteriota bacterium
CCTGTCACTCCACCCGCCGACCCGCGCACGCTCGGCCGCCCGACCGTGCGCGAGCCGGAAGTGGTCGCGCGACACGCCCGGGTTGTCCACGTAAACGTCGGCGGCCGGGTCGCGGCCGACCTGGATCACCGGCTTGTCGAACGTGTAGTTGCGCACCGGCCTCCCCATGAGGGAGAGCCGCAGCTTGATCAACTGGGCACCGGCCATGCTCGTGCTCCTCCGGCGGCGGCCGTCATGGCCGCCCGTGGATGGGGGATCGGCCCCCGAGGCGGGATTCTCAGGGGGCATCGGCTCACCAGCGCGGCGACTTGAGAGCGGACTGCGGCTCGGGGGGGCTCCGCAGGGCGATTCCGGGCCCCCCGGTCGTGCTAAGGTGCCCGTCCGCGCGCCCGTCCGCCCGTCCCCGGGGGCGGCCCGCCCCGGTTCGAACGCCCCGACCACCCGAGGACCCCTCCGCCATGCGGTTCCATCCCCTCGCGGCGCACTGCGCGCACGCCCTCCGGACGCTCCGCCCCACGCCGGCCGTGCTGGCCGCCTGCCTCGTCCTGTGCTCCGCGGTGCCGCTCGCGGCCGACCCCCGCCCGCTCGAGCCCATGGACGGCGGCGAGATCGCCCACGCGCTCCATCGGCTGCAGACCGCCGGCAGCGCGCTGTTCGTGGCGGCGCATCCGGACGACGAGAACACCGCCATGCTGGCGTGGCTCACGCACGTGAAGGGCGTGCGCGCGGCTTATCTGTCCATGACGCGCGGCGACGGCGGCCAGAACCTGATCGGCCAGGAGTTGGGCGCGCCGCTCGGAGTGATCCGCACGCAGGAACTGCTCGCCGCGCGCCGCATGGATGGCGCCGAGCAGCGTTTCACACGGGCGCTGGACTTCGGCTTCAGCAAGAACGCCGACGAGACGCTGCGCTTCTGGGGCCGCGACTCCGTGCTGGCCGACGTCGTGTGGGCGATCCGCCGCTTCCAGCCCGACATCATCATCACGCGCTTCCCGCCGGACTCGACCGCGGGCCACGGCCACCACACGTCGTCGGCGATCCTGGCCGAGGAGGCGTTCACGGCCGCGGCCGACCCGCAGCGCTTCCCCGAGCAACTGGGAGCCACGCAGCCGTGGCAGGCGAAGCGCCTGCTCTGGAACGTGTTCTCGTTCGGGCGCGTGCCGGTGGTCGATTCCACCTGGCTCGTGGTCAACGTCGGCGCTTACGACCCGTTGCTCGGCCGCTCGATGAGCGAGCTGGCCGGACTGTCGCGCAGCAACCACAAGAGCCAGGGCTTCGGTGCCGCCGAACGGCGCGGTTCGCTGCCGCAGTACCTGCGTCCCAAGCTGGGCGCGAGTGCGAAGCGCGACGCGTTCGAGGGTATCGACCTGTCGTGGAAGCGCTATCCGGGCGGCGAGGCCGTGGGCGCGCTGCTGGCACAGGCCGAGAAGGAGTTCGACCCGCGGCACCCCGAGAAGGTGCTGCCGGTATTGGCCAAGGCGCATGCCGCGTTCGCCAAGCTGCCGGCGAACTCGCTGGTGCAGCGCCGCCGCACCGAGCTCGAACAGGTCATGGCGTCGTGCGCGGGGCTGTGGCTCGAAGCGGTCACGGCACGGCCCGGCGTCACGGCGGGCGAGGGGCTGGCCGTGGCGACGTCGGTGCTCATCCGCACCGCCGCACCGGTGACGCTGGAGTCCGTGGGCGTCGATGAGACCGTGCGCGCGCTCACGCGCGCGCTCACGCCCAACATCGCGGCCGCGGACACGCTGCAGTTCGCGGTGCGCACCGACCTCGCGGTGACGCAGCCCTATTGGCTGCGGGAGCCGTCGTCGCCGGGGCTGGCGCAGGTCTCTGACCGCCGCGACCTGGGCGAGCCCGAGAACCGGCCCGCGCTCACCGCCACGTTCGCGCTCAAGTTCGCGGGCGAGCTGGTGCGCTTCGAGCTGCCGGTCGCGTACCGCTGGACCGACCCCGTGCAGGGCGAGCGTTGGCGTATGCTCGAGATCACGCCGCCCGCCACGCTGGCGTTCGAGCAGCCGTTCCAGCTCTTCGCCGATGGCGCCTCGCGCACGCTGCACGTGACGGTGCGGGCCCAGAAGAACAACCTCGCGGGCACGCTCGAGCTGGAAGTGCCGACCGGCTGGAGCGTGAAGCCGCCGTCGGTGCCGGTGACGCTGGCGCGCGAGGGGCTCGAGCAGCACGTGGAGTTCACGCTCGTGCCGGGCCGCGACGGCGGGGTGGCGCGCGCGGTGTTCAACAGCGGGGGCCGCGACTGGTCGCTGGGGGCCCAGCGCATCGACTATCCGCACGTGCCGGTGCAGACACTGTTCCCGCCGGCCGAGATCAAGCTCGTGCGCGCCGACGTCGGCATGCAGGCGCAGCGCATCGGTTACATCGCCGGCTCGGGCGACCAGGTCGCCGAGGCTTTGCGCCAGATGGGGGCCAGCGTCACGCCGCTCTCGGACGACGACGTGGCGAGCGGCGACTTGTCGCGCTTCGACGCCATCGTCACTGGCGTGCGCGCCTACAACACCCGCCCGCGCCTGCGCGCGCTGCAGCCGCGGTTGCTCGACTGGGTGGCCAAGGGCGGTGCACTGGTGGTGCAGTACGTGACCACCTCCGACGGGCCGGTGGATTTC
>JBEBGT010000089.1:0-9877 GCA_040081365.1 Candidatus Eiseniibacteriota bacterium
CTTCAGAATCGCGCGCGCGTCGTCCGCTGGTGTCACGCATGTTTGCAACCGCGGCGGTAGCCACGACGATGTTAGAGGGCGCAATCTTTGCGTTTCCGATGGATCTCAGGTATGTCGTTGCTGGTGGCTTCTTGGTCTTCGCTTGGGCGCGGCTTCCTGATTCCCTAGGCGATCGTCTTCTCCTAGGGTTCGGCGCAGCCGGTTGTGTAACCGCGTCGCTTGACCTCTTGCGTCATGATGGGCCGCATGCTGGGATGCCGATGCTCGGACTGAGTTCGATGGCCGCATTGCTATATGGACTTACGATGATTTCGATCGTGGCCAAGGCTCACCTAAGGAAAGGCAAACGAGATGACGCGACCCCCTGAGAGCGCTTCGGAGGTAGGAGCGTGGCAGGACCGTGGGGTATCGTTAGATAGAATTAGTTCGAAACAAGCCGAGACGGGCGTTCCAGGGCACGGACGCCCCGAATCACGCCGGCGAGGGCAGCCCTGCGCTACGGGTGCGGTCGGGGTCAGGGTGAATCGCTGGACTGCCTGCGCGGCCTTCCAGTCACCTCAGTTCATGACCGATAAGCGGCGTGCATCGTTTCAGGATCAGAGCAACTAGTGCGAACTCTTCCGGCCAACGCCCCGCTGTTCGCCGTTCTCGCCTGCGCTCTCGCAGTTGCCGCTCCGGCCCTCGCCGCTCCGCCCACGCTCAAGACCACCGAGCTCGGCAAGGGCCCCACCATCGTGATCGTGCATGCGCTGGGCGGCAGCCGTGCCGACTGGACGGCCACCGCGGGCAAACTCGCCGCGCGGGGCTACCACATGGTCACGGTCGACCTGCCGGGCCATGGCGACAGCGCGCTGCCGGACTCGTTCACGTTCGCGGCCGCGGGGGCCGCGCTCTCGCAGGTGCTTGCCGCCCAGCCCGCGGGCGGCAGCATCGTGGTCGGCCACCAGTTCGGTGGCCGCGTGGCGCTGGCCGCACTCGCCGCGCACCCCGAACTGGCGCGCGGGCTCGTGCTCATCGATGCGCCCGTGGCGCTGCCCATCAAGCTCGCGGACGAACAGAAGAACGCGTTCCTGGCGTCCATGGCCAGCTCGTACGACGGCGTGTCGCGCATGATGTTCTCGAACCTGGGCCGCGACACCGCGCAGAGCCGCGTGATCTTCGAGTCATTCACGCGCACCAAGCCCGCCACGGTGCAGGCGTTCGTACGCGAGGGCTTCTTCAGCGACGGCAATCGTGACGCGCTCGCGCTCAAAGCCCCCACGCTCATGCTGGCGACGAGTCGGCTGTGGAAGCCGGGCACGACGTCGGGCGCGGTGCTCACGCAGCTCGGTTGGGCCGACACCAGCGCGGCCGTGCGGCGGTTGCCGGATTCGGGCTACTGGGCCATGAAGGACCAGCCCGATTCGCTGGCCGCGATCATCGGCGAGTTCGCCGCGGTGCGGTTCGGCGCGAAGTCGAAGTAGCGCCTGCGAGTAGGCGGCCCAGTGCTCTCGCCTGCCCGCACCATTCGGCCTCCGCGGGCCGCTGCGGCGCCGGTGTGAGCGACGGCCCGCCGCCCGGATTCCCTGCGACAGGCCCACGGATCGACTGCAGGCGATGACGACTCGCCGTGATATCATCCGACGGTCGGTAGGATCGCGATTCATGACTCCGCGGGGGCGATTCCCATGAGATCCATGCGCCTGATATTGCTATTCGTGGTGGCTCCCCTGTGGCTGCAGCCGGTGCCGGTGGCCCGCGCGGCGTGGCTCCCGGACGGCAATCCGATCTGCCGGGTCCCGGAGACACTCCGGGGCGTGGTGGGCGTCGCGCACTTCCGGTGCAACTTCGGCTGCGAGGCATCGCTCGGGCTCTTCTGGGCGGACGGGCGCAGCGCCGTTGGTACCTCGATCTATGCCGGCGGCCTCAGTGATCTCGGTTCGCCACCGGATGGCCCCGGCGACGTCCCGGCCACACTCATCCGCGATGTGCCCTGGGGCTGCACGCCGCTGGCGGCGGTCTCCGTCCCCGTGCTCGACCACACGACGCAGTTCACGCCCGGGGCGACGGTCCTGGTCTGGACCGAATCCCCGCCGGGCAGCTTCGGAACGCTCCGCGCCCGGCGACTCTACGAGCCCGCGGACTGGGGAGCGGACGGCGTCCTCATCGCCAGCAACGTGTACCAGGTGTCGGCGAGTGCGGTTCCCGACGATTCCGGCGGCGTCATCATCGCGTGGGCGAGCTCGGGCCCACAGGGGACGCGTGACTACGTGCAGCGTATCGATGCGAACGGCAGCTTGCGTTGGGGCACGGGTGGCATCCTCCTCGGCCCGGACACCACGAACCACCTGCGTCCCCATATCGCCGCGGATGGCGCCGGCGGTCTCTACGTGCTGCGCGCGGCACGCGACAGTTCGATCGCGCTGCCGATTCAGTTGTATGTGAACGCGCTCTACCACTTCGGACGGGATGGCCAGCCGGTGGCGGGCTGGCCCGCGGAGGGACGCCGGGACATCCCGATGCTCGCGCCGCATGGCATCAACGCCGACCTGTTCGGGGCCGAGTTGCGCGCGGATCTCTCCGGATGCTGGGTCGTGGGCTTCGGTCCCTCGGGCCGTCAAGTCACCCGGCTGTTGCCCGGTGGCGGTTACGCACCGGGGTGGACCGGGGCCGGCGCGCCCGTCGTCACCGGTCAGTCCGGCGAGATCGAGTTCCAGGACGCGTCCATCGGTGCCTCCGGTGATCTGTTGTTGCTCCTGCTCAGGACGCAGGTGGGCATCGGGGGAGGACTCGTGGCGGGCAGTGAGGACCTGCTGGCCCAGCGCATCCCCAAGGCCGGCGGCATCTCGCCCGGCTGGGGGGCCGCGGGCGTGGAGGTCTGCACCGCGCCCGGGCGGCAGGCTGAAGGGCGCGCGTTGGCACGGGGCGACGGGCTCTTCTGCGCGTGGTCCGATCAGCGGTCCGACGCCGGCGACATCTACGCGGTGCGCCTGAGCGCCGACGGGACGCGGCCCGCGGAGTGGCCGGCGAACGGCTTCCTGCTCTGTGGCGCGACAGGAGCTCAATCGGCCCCACTGCTCGCCGGCAACTTCGTCGGCGGGGGTCTGGTCGCGTGGCTCGACCAGCGCCAGTTCGCGACCTACCAGACCGACCTCTACGGCACTTCGATCTCGGGCGATGCGCAGATCGGCCTGGCGGTGGGCGATGCGGCCCCGCGGGAGTTCGCGCTCTCGAGCGTGCGGCCGAACCCCGCGCGCAGTGCGGCCCATGTGAACCTCGAACTGCCGATCGCTGCCGAGTTGCGGCTCGAGGTGTTCGATGTCGCCGGGCGGCTCGTGCATCAGCAGCGCGAACACGTGGCGGCGGGACGGCCCACGATCGAATGGAACCTGCGCGACGATGCCGGCACGAAGGTCCGTCCGGGGCTCTACCTGATGCAGGTGAGCGCCGGTGTGTTCCGCGGCCGGGCGCGCGTGCTGGTCGCGGACTGACGTCGGCGCAGCCCGCCACGGCCGTGGGTCGCGCCTGATGTGACCGTGCCGGGCGGTGCCCTGGAGTGCTCCCGCGTGAGCCCGGCCGCGCCGATCCCGCGCTCCAACCGACCCCGCAAGTTCCGGCCCCGGCCTGCCGATACCGCAAGGGTACCCCGGGAGGGAACCCTTCGTGGTCCGTCGTTCGCTCGTGACGGTCGTCGCCGTCACCCTTGGCCTGCTCATCGTCCGCGCCGCACCGACTCCGCCGCCGTCGTCGGCCGTGGTGGGTGCCATGGGTCGTGGCCCCACGGTCGTGCTCGTGCACGGCCTGGGCTCCGACGCGAACGACTGGCTGCCCACGGCGCGCGATCTCGCGCGGGACCATCGCGTGGTGCTCATCGAGCTGCCGGGCCACGGCCTCACGCCCATGGCCACGCCGTTCGCGCTGGAGCAGGCCACGCTCGCGCTCGATCGCGCTCTTGCCGAGGCCTCGCGTGAGCCGGTCGTGCTGGTGGGGCACTCCGTGGGCGGACTCGTGGCGGCGTCCGAGGCGTTGCATGCGCCGGCTCGCGTGCGTTCGCTCGTGCTGGTCGAAACGGCACTCGCGCCACAGATGACCAAGGCCGAGGCCGATACGCTGCTGGCGCAGATCGATCGCGACTGGGAAGGCACGCTGCACGCGGTGTACTCGAGTTTCGGCCGCGATTCCGCGCAGGGTGAAGCCCTGTGGGCCGAGGCGTCGCAGATGGAGCGCGCCAACATGCGCGCGTGGATCCCGGTGGCGCTCGACTCCGACCTGTCGGGCGAGGTGCGCAACCTGCGCATGCCGGTGCTGGCGGTGCTGGCCGAGCGTTCGTGGGAGCACGGCGAGCCGTGGGTGCGCGCCGCTCGCATCCTGGGCTACGCGCGCATCCCCAGCCTGCGCGGGCAGCGCATCGACAATGCGGGGCACTTCGTGATGCTCGATCAGCCGCGTGAGCTGGCCGCGGCGATCCGTCACTTCGCCGCGGGCGCGGACTCGACGGTCGCGCTGCGCTAGTCGAGCTGCCTCAGCCGCGCCACGTCAGCCGCGCTACGGGAACTGCACGCGCAGGCCGGCCTTGCGGTCGCCCATGCGCGCCTTCACGCTGTTCTCGCTGATCCAGCCCAGCACCTGCTTGGCTCCCGGGTAACCCTCGAGGTGTCCTGCCGGCTTGCCGAGCGGGTCCACCAGCACCAGCGTGGGAAACGCCTTCACGCCGTGCACGCGCTGCAGCGAATCGACCAGGCCTGAGTTGCGGCCGTCCTCCTGCTGACGGTCGATCACGTGCACCGGGATCACCATGCTCGACAACGAGCGCGCCATGGCCTGGTCGCTGAAGATCTCCTTCGCCATCACCTGGCACGGTCCGCACCATTCGGCGCTGAAGTCGTACAGGATCGGCTTGCCGCTCGCCGCGCTCAGCGCGGGTGCCTTGTCGGCCGGCACCCACTCCATGAAGTCGGGCTTGGCACTCGGGTGCTTCTCCTCGATCACGCCCGTGGCCACGCGCGCGACCAGCAGCGCGCCCGCCAGGATCCACAGCCAGCGCGCGCTGCGGCGCGAAGGTCCAGCGAGCGGCGTGTCAGTCGACGGCATACGAGAGCTCCCGGCGGTTCATGCGCAGGTTGGCCACGGCCAGTGCCAGCGTCACGGTGGACAGCCACGCGGCAATCGCGAACCACGACGGCGGCACGTGCTGGAACATCCAGGCGAACGACAGTTCGGGCGACAGCACGTGCTGCACTTCGCTGCACGCGCGCAGCAGCCACGGCCAGTGCTTGAACTGGCCCAGCACCGTGAGCATCTGCACGCTGACCATGGTGGCCACCCACAGGCCGACATCCGCGAGCCCGCCGCCGAGGCTCGACAGCATGATCATGATCGCCGAGCTGCCCGCGGTGGTGGTGGCGGTGTCGAGCACCAGCTGCAACAGTGCCGCGGCCTCGGGTGGCGTGCCGCGCACGATCATGAGCAGTGTGGCGATGAGATACGTGCCCAGGCAGATGCCGAATGCACCGATCGTGGCCGCCAACCAGCGGCTGAGCACGTACTCGAGCCGCGTGACCGGCCGCACGAACAGCAGCGTGAGCGTGCCCGACGACAGGTCCTGGCCAATGGCACCCGCCGCGAGGATGAACGCGATGGGCCCGGCGATGCCCGAGACCACCTGCAACGTGCCCATGATCGCCACGCCGCCGATGGGGAAGATCGTCATGAGGAACACGAGCCCGAGTCGCATGGGGCTCGTGAGCCGCTGGCGCAGGAACGCGTGGATGAGTGTGGGGTTCACGCGGCACCTCCGCTGACTGGGGGCACAGGGGGAGCGGGCGGCATGAACGCGGAAGCGGGCGAGCCGCTGCTCGGTGTCGGGCTCGGTGACAGTGCGGCCACCGCCGCGGGCGCTTCGCTCGCGGTACCGGTGAACAATCGTTCGAGCCGGCCTTCGTCGGGCATGGCCTCGATCACCGCCACGCCGGCGTTCACGAGTGCGGCGATCAGTCGCGTGGCACCGGCGTCGTCCGGCACGGTGAAGCGCGCATCGGGCGCCGACCAGCCGCGGAACGACGCGCCCGCACCGACCGCGAGTGCCGCCAGCTTCTCGGCCGGCAGCGCGGGCATGACGCGCGCATGCGCGGCCCCGGCGCGCGTGGTCTCCATGGCCTCGATACGGCCCTTGTTCACGAACACCACGCGCGTGCACACGCGCTCGACCTCGGACAACTGGTGCGAGTTGATGAGCACGGTGGCACCCGACGCCGACAACTGCGTGAGGATGTCGCGGAACACCACGATGCCCGCCGGGTCGACGCCGGAGATGGGCTCGTCCAGGTACAGGAAGCGCGGGCTGCCGATCAGTGCCTGCGCCAGCGCCAGCCTTTGCAGCATGCCGCGCGAGTAGCGGCCCACCCGGCGGCCGGCGGCCTCGGCGTCAAGACCGACGCGCTCGAGCAGCGCCATGCAGTCGGCGCGGCGGCTGGCCGTGGGCAGCTTGGCGAGCGCGTGGTGGTACTCCATGAACGCCCTGCCGGTCATCCAGCGGTCGAGCACCAGCCGCTCGGGCAGGTAGCCCGTGGCCGCGCGCACCGCCAGGTCGTCCACCGCGCGGCCGTCGATGCTCACATGGCCCGAATCCGGCCGCAGGAACCCCAGCAGGCAGCCGAGCAGCGTGGTCTTGCCGGCGCCATTGGGCCCGATGATACCCACGGTCTCGCCCGGCTCGATGGCGAGCGACACGCCCGCGAGCGCGGTGACGCGCCCGCCCATGCCACCCATGCCCTTGGCGTAGCTCTTCACGAGGTTCTCGACGACGATCGCGGGCAAAAGCACTCCTCCGGTGACGGGTGGGCTCATGCTACGCCCACGGGCTCGATCGGGTTGCGACGGGCGTGTCAGGCCGGCGGAGCCGGCGCCGGTGCTCCGGGCGACCGGCCCGGTCGCGGAGTGCTCGCGCCCGGGCGCACTCCGTGACCGCCGGGACTACTTCCCGAGCGCGTCCTTGTACACCTTGCCGCCCTTCATCACCCACTTCACGCGTTCCAGTTCGGTGATGTCCTTCATGGGGTCGCCCGCCACGGCCACCATGTCGGCGTACGAGCCCTTGGCCACCACACCCACCTTGCCCGACCACCCCATGAGCTCGGCGGCCGAGGTCGTGGCGGTCTGCACCGCCTGCATGGGCGTCATGCCGAGGTCGGTGTAGATCTTGAACTCCTTCACCTGCGTCCCGTGCGGGAACACGCCGGCGTCGGTGCCGAACGCGATCTTCACGCCCAGCTTCACGGCCGTCCGGAACGCCTCGCGCATCGAGCCGCGCACCGCACGCGCCTTGTCGATGCTCTGGGCCGGGATCTTGAGCGGGTTGCCCTCGGCCAGGATCGGCTCGATCACATACAGGGTGGGTACGTACCAGGTGCCGTTCTTCTTCAAGACCGCCGCGGCCTCGGCGTCCATGTAGGTGCCATGCTCAATGGAGCGCGCGCCGGCGTTGCTCACCCAGATCATGCCTTCCTTGCCGTGGCAGTGCGCGGCCACGAACCGGCCCAGCCGGTTGGCCTCGTCGCACGCGGCGCGCATCTCGTCCTGCGTGTACGTGGTGTGGCGCGGGTCGTCGTTGGCCGACAGCACGCCGCCGGTGGCGAGGATCTTGATGAGGTCCGCACCCTGCTGGATGTCGAAGCGCACTTTCTTGCGCACCTCGTCGGGGCCGTCGGCCACGCCGCTCACGAGGTCGTTGCACCAGTGGTAGTCGACCTGATTGCGTTCGTCGCCGTGCCCGCCGGTCATGCTGAGCGACCACGTGGCCACCTGCATGCGCGGCCCGGGGATCTCGCCCGCCTTGATGGCGTCGCGCAGCGACACGTCGACCAGCTCGCCGCCGCCGACGTCGCGGCAGGTGGTGAAGCCGGCGTCCAACGTGGCGCGCACGTTGTTCACGCCCACGATGGCATTGCGGGCGGCCGGACTCTTCAGGTTCGCCATCGGGCCGATGCCCACGCGACTCGACAGGTGCGTGTGCGCATCGATCAGCCCGGGCAGCAGCGTGGCGTTCCCCAGGTCGGTGACCGCGAGCCCCGCCGGGGCGGACGACTCCACCGACTCCACCGTGTCGCCGCTCACCACCACCCACACGGGCCCGCGCACCGCACCCGCACGCACATCCACGAAGTGCGCGGCGCGTACCGCGAAGCGCTCGGCGTGCGCGGGCAGGGCGGCGAACGTGGTGGACAGCAGCAGCGCGGCGGCAAGGCGGAGCGAACGCATCGGACCTCCGAAGAGAGCGGGGCTTGGAGCGGGCAGGGCGAAGCGCGCAGTCTGCCGGAGCGGGGCGGGCCGCCACAAGCGCGACGATCCCGATCCAGTCCAAAGCGGGGCAGTCCCTGTGTGCCCTCGAGGCTGGCAGGCTCACCAGGACTGAAGTGAGTGGGCGCTATTGTCCGAGCGACTCGAGGCCCGCCAGCTCTCGCGGGCGGCCAAGCGCATAAGCTCCCACCACCATGAATCGGGCCTCAGCTGCGGCGAGCTCGCGTAGCAGGGCGAGGAAGTCCGGGTTCACCGGTGCCCCATCCTTTGAGTTCCCACAGCTCCAGGCTCGGCCGCCAGGTCTCGAGGACGCGCTCGGCAGGTGTCATGGCCGCCCAGAACTCCCGGTCCGCGCGGTCGCTCTCGACTCCCACGCGCAGCCTGTGACTGCTGGTGATCGTGGTTCGGCGGTCAGGCATACGGGCCCACGATAGCACGCGTGTGGAGCAAGCTGACCCGTCCGGGCGGCGAGGCGGCCGCCATCAGCCCCGCCACCGCCGAAGCAGGCCGGGGCCGGGTTTCTCACTCGCCGGCCACCGTCCGGCAACGCGACCGAAACACCGCTCGCGTAATTTCACTCACGCATGGGGAAGCGAAGCCGTCATCCCGTGGTGAGCTGAACTCGGTCGGCAGGCCGGGCTCCCCGCGGGCAAAGACCGACGGCAGTTCCCCGCCTTCTTCCAGATCGCTGCATGCGCGGCATGCCGGTTCGCGAGATCCGATTTCATGGCCCACCCGCCACGGACTCGTCGGCCAGGACTGCCGCAGGCGACGCCGGGCACCGCCGGGGCAGGTCGGCACCCGGCCTTTCGCCGTGGGGTGTGCTTTGCGCTCGCCGTCACGCCGTGTTCACGCCGGCGTGCGAGCTTCGCACGGCTCTTCATGTCGCGTTGCCATGTCGCGTTGCCATGTCGCGCGACCGACCCGGTTCGAGTCATGCCGCGTTCATGCCGGCATGTGGGCACGGAGCGGCCGTTCCGGAACCCGCGGATGCGCGCGCAGGGCTCAAGCCCGATGCCCCAACGAGACCGCCCCCGCCGCAGCTGCGACGGGGGCGATCGGACGATCGCTGGAAGGGGGGGCCTCCCGCGACCGCGGGTGGATCAGGCCACGGACTCGATGAGCTCGCGCAACGGCCGCTCACGGCGCGGGCCGCCGCCATCATGGCTCCCCGGGCCCTCGTCGCCGCTCTGGGCCGAGGACAGGTGCACGCCGAAGTGGCGGTCGTGACGCACCATCTCGCGCAGCGCCAGCCACAGCAGTTCGCCGCGGCGCGCCTGACGCCACGGGGCCAGTCCGGCCGGCGCGTCGATCACCTGCGCCCAGCGGAGCGGCGGCATGGCACGCAGCGCCATGTGCGCGCCCAGGTAGGCCAGCTCCAGGTCCAGCAGGATCTCGCCGCGCGCGCGCAAGGTTCCGCGTGCGGGTTCGGCGGTGCGGCCGGTGGCCAGCTCCTCGATGCGGCGCACGTGCGCGCCGAAGCCGGCCGCCAGTTCGCAGGCCGAGCGGCCGCACTCGGGATGGTGGCGTTCGAAGCGCGCCACGGGATACGCGCGCACCATGCGCACCACTTTCTTGATCTCGTGCTCCAGCACCTCGGCGA
>JBEBGT010000090.1:0-9871 GCA_040081365.1 Candidatus Eiseniibacteriota bacterium
ACCTGCAGCGCACCGACCCCGAGCTCTACCGCGAGCGCGTGAACTTCGTCGACCTGCGCGTAGGCACGAGCGTGTCCGGCCGCTGAGCCACTCACGCGCGACCCCCCGTTCGCGCGCCATCCCGAGGTTCCCGTGAAAGCCACCGTTCGGGGCGGTGTGCATCATGCCCGCCCGCGTCGCCGGTTCCCCATCGCAGCGTGCACGGCATTGCTGCTGCTGGTCGTCTGCGCGCCGCTTCACGCCCAGGTGTCGACGGACTCGATCCGCACGCTCTACCGGCGGGGGCGCGCCGATCAGGCGGAACCGCTCGTCCGCGCCGCGCTGGCACGCACGTTCGCGCGCACACACGCCGACTCGCTGGCACGGGCGGAGTGGGCCGACCTGTTCGCCGAGGCCCAGTGGCGGCAACGCCGCCGCACGCCGGCGGCCGACTCCATTGCGGATGTCGCAGTGGCTCTGCGGCTGCGCTTGCACGGCCCCGAGAGCGAGCCCTACGCGATCAGCCTCGGGAACCAGGCGCGCTTGTGGCGCTCGTCGCGTTCACCCGACAGTTCGGTGGCGGGCTTGAGGCGAGCGATCGGCCTGCTCGAACGTGTCGCCCCCGGGTCGCTCACGTCGATCGCGGACCTGCTGGTGGCATGGGGCAACGTCCTGCGCGAGACGGGTGCGTACGTTCCTGCGGTCGCGGCGCTCGAGCGTGCGGTCGAGCTGCGCCGCCGCGCACTCGGGCCCGGGGATCGCGACGTGGCGCGTGCGCTCATCAACCTCGGGCTGGCCTATGACGCGTCCGGCCGGCAACAGCAGCGCGTGGTCGTGGAGCGGCAAGCGTACGAGATCCTCGAACACGCCACGCCCGTTGATAGTCTGGCGCTGTACTTCACGGCCCGGAATCTCACCGGCAGTCTGTATGGATTGCACCGTCCGCTCGAGGCCGGGCCGTTCGTGGCGCGCTGCCTCGAGCTGGGTGCGCGGTTCGTCTCGCCCGTCTCCCAGGATGCCGCGGACGACGAGGAGAACGCGGGTATCTACCAATACTCCGCAGGTGATCTGCCGAGTGCGCAGCGGCACTTCGATCGTGCCGGGGCGATCTACGCGACGCGAGGCCCCGGGCTGTTGCCGGGCTCCGAGGCGCGATACTGGCTCAATCGTGCCCCATTCGAGGCCGTCGCGGGCCGCTTGGACTCCGCGTGGGTGTGTGCCGAGCGCGCCAGCCGCGGCCTGGAGGCGTTGTACCGACAGCGCCCGAGCATCGAGAGTGGTGCGGCGTGGGCTTCGGCGCTCGAGCGTTGTGGTCAGGTCCTGGCCGCTCGCGGCGAGTTGGCCGCCGCCGCCGCACAGTTCCGAGCCGCCGCGGAGTTGTACTCGACGCACAGCGCGCCCGGACACCCCGACGCGGCGTCGTGCTGGGCGGAGTTCGCCGCGGTTCACATGCGCGCGGGGCAGCTCGATTCGGTGGCAGCCCCGGGATTGCGCTCGGCCGTCGCGCTGACGCGGCACGTGCGGCGCGAGTTCTCGACCATGTCCGAGCAGGAGGCGCTCGAGAGCCGTACGCGTGGGGCCCGGCCGGTGCTGCAGGTCCTGCTGTCGTTGCTGTGCACGCCGCAGGGCGCGCCCGCGGTCCGAGATGTGTGGGATGCGTACGTGAACGATCGCGGTATCGTGCTGGCCGAACTGAGCGCGCGACGTGACCTGCTGCACGCCGCGGAGGGCCGCGGCGTCGACACGCTGGCGCGCGAGCTGACGAGTGTCCGGGCCCGGCTCGGCAGCGTCGAACTGAGGCCGCACAGCGCCGAGGACCTTGCCCCGTTGCGTACGCGCGCGCTCGAGCTCGAACAGAAGCTCGCGGCCGGGAACTCGCGCCTCGCCGCCGACTTCGCGCGGCAGCGCGCCACGGTGTCGGCGGTCGCCGCGGCACTGCCTTCGCATACGACTCTGGTGCACTACGTGCGCTTCATGCGCTCCGGTTTGCCCGCGTCGAAGCCGGGGAGTGTCGCTTCGGACTGGGATACCGAGTTCCTGCTGCTCGGCCGTGTCGTGCCGTGGTATGCGGCATTCGTCCTGCGCAGTGGCGAGACGGTACCGCGGTTCGTGTCGCTGGGGCCCGCGCATGCCATCGAACCCGAACTCCAGACGTGGCAGCGGATGCTGGCCCGTGGGGCCCGAGCTTCGGGCGCGGAGCGAGAGGCGGGGAAGCGCCTGCGCGAACAGATCTGGGATCCGCTCGACAGGTGGATCGCGGCTTCGGAGTTGGTGCTGATCGTGCCCGATGGCCCGCTCGCTGTGCTGCCGTTCGCGACCTTGCCCCGTGCCGACGGTGCGCCTCTGCTCGAACGGGGTCCGACGCTGCACATGCTCGAGGAGGCGCAGACGATCGTTCCGGGCGTGGCGGTCGCGCCGACGGGCCGCGCCCTGCTCGTGGGTGGCGTGGACCATGGCGAGCCGCTGGCCGCCGGCTCGCCGGCGGCTCCGGGCGCGGCACGCGTCCGCGGCTGGTCCGCGAGATGCGAGAGCGTGGGGCTGCCGGCGTTCGGCTCGTTGCCCGGCAGTGTCGATGAGATGCGCCATGTCGCAGCATCGTGGCGCGCGGCGCACGCCCGCGAGCCCGAGCAACTGACCGGTCGCGCGGCGTCCGAGGCCGCACTGCGTGCGAGCGCCCCCGGTTCCGAGCTGCTCCATCTGGCGACACACGGCTTCTTCCTGCCGGATTCGTGCCGCCTGCGCGGTGTCGACCCACAACCGATGTTCGCCGACCTGCGCTCATCGCCGTTGCCGCCCGGACCCGGTGAGGCGCTGCTTCGCACGGGAGTCGTTCTCGCCGGCGCCAACGCCCCGGGAGCGGACGCCACCAACGATGGCATCCTCACCGCTGCGGACATCGCCATGCTCGATCTGTCGAGCGAGCGTCTGGTGGTGCTGTCGGCGTGCGAGACGGGACTCGGCGCGCTGAGTGACGCCGAGGGTGTGCTCGGCCTGCGCTCTGCGCTCCGGCAGGCCGGAGCGCGCGCGTCGATCACCAGCCTGCATCGCATCAGCGACGAAGCCACCGCGCGTTGGATGGCCCTGTTCTACGACGGCTGGCTGGGCCGCCAGCGGACGCTGCCCGACGCCGCACGTGACGCGGCACGCGCGCTTCGCAGGGAACTGCTGGCGCGTGGCGAAGGCGACCGGCCCGGCGTGTGGGGCGCATTCATCGCGTCGGGGGAGTGGCGCTGAACGGTTCGAGCATCGGGCTTCTTGATGTCACTGGCGTGGAGCGGGCCACCGCCCTTCAGCGCCGGCGTGTGGCGCGTGGCGAGTACTGGATTCCCAGCCCCACGCCCGTCGCATTCGCGCCGCCCGACATCCCGAGCCGCGTGCGCACGCCCACATTGAAGTCGCCGACGTCGCGCCCCACGCGCAGGGCGAGCCCGGCGCCCTCGTAGGGGCCGCCGGCGCCGAGCCCCACGAACACGGTCGTCGGGCCGCCGTTCGGCCGCCCGCCGCCGCCGATCGTGAAGAACCCGCCATCGGCCGCGAGCGGCATGCCCTCCATCCAGCGCATCTCGAAGTAATTGCGCTCGGGCCCGATTCGCAGATGACCGCTCAGGTCGTTCAGCGGATGATCCGGCTGTTCACGCGCGAACTCGCCGGCGGTGGGGAAGTCCCGCTCGTGCCACACGTAGCCCAGTCCCACCGAACCGCCCGGTCTCTCGTACACGAAGTACGGGTTCACGTAGTGATTGTCGGTCACCTGGCGCGGCGGCACGATCTCGCCCGGCAGCGGCGTCGCGGGAGGTATTCTCGCGTCGCCACCGGCGATGTCGTCGTGCATGATGCCGGCGCGAACACCGAGTGCGAGCCCGCCGCCCACCGGCTGCTGCACGCGCACCGCGGCATCGCGGAATGCGGCCGCCCGGCGGCCCGTGATCTGGCCATTGCAGCCACGCGACACGAACGCGTACTCGCCCGTGCCCGCGGCGATCTCGATCTGGGTGCCATCGGCGGTGGTCACCGTGGCCAGCGTGTCGCCCCGCTCGTGCAACACGATGCTGAACGGCGTGATGCTGAGTAGTCCGATCAGCAGTACGCGGCCTGCGTGCATTTGTCCTCCGGTCCCGGTCGGGGTGGGGAACATCATGCATACACCAGAGCACGGCGCGTTGTGGCATGAATCCGCTAACGTTGCGCCAGACAAACGAATGGCCACCGGGTCCGCCGGTGACCATCCGCTATTCGCAGGGCGTGTCCGCGTCGCCGTCTACGCCGCGCCCTCCATGGCCGGCGCCACTTCGGGTGCCGCGGCCTGCTCCGCCGGGAGCCCCACATAGCGCGGTCGCAACCACACGCACGCCACCAGTCCCGCGGCGAACAGGTGCCCGGCGACTTCCATGGGTCCCAACAGGATCGCCGTCATCACCATCATGCCGAGCACCGCGGCCACGGTGAGCCTCGCCTGCACGTTGCACGCGATCAACAACCCGATCAGCACTTCCGACGCGCCGATCAAGGTGATGAACCAGTCATTGCTGAGCCCGTAGGGGGCCAGGAAGTTCCACGGGTACTTGGTGAGGAACGCCTCGGCCATCCCGAGGTCCAACAACTTCTCGGTGAGTCCCACCACCACCAGACTCATGCCGGTGAGGAACTCGAACATGCGCCCCGGCCACTCGGCCTGCGTGGCGAACCCGCGACGCGTGAACTCGAGCAGGCCGTCGAACGACCACGCCCCGCGCCCGCCGAAGCCAAGGAACACCGCCGCACCCAGAAGCTCCATGTGCTCGAGCACGGCGAGCGGACCCGAGTGCGCCACGAGCGGCACGTACAAGCTGAGTGCGAGCAACGACCCGATCGGGGTGAGGAAGCCCATGACCCACGACACGCCGGCGTAGAGTTCCACGAACAGCCAGAGCGCGTTCACCGCGTGATGTTCGGGCGTCACGATGTCGCCCGCCCGGCACGCCATGATGAGCCCGAGCCCCATGGCGACACCGACCACGGTGCGCACCCATGGCACGTACGTCATGAGCGCGCGATCGAGGCGCTCCTCGATAGGGCGCGTGACGCGCGTCAAGCGCGAGGCGACGAAGAAGCCCACGGCCACGAGGGCCAACGCCACCGAGCCTTGCGCGAGCGTGAGTGGGCGCGACGTGACGTGCAGCCCTTCGGTGAACCAACGCAGGTGTGCAAGGTGGAGCACACGAGCCGGCATGAACGACCTCCGTGATTCCCGGCGCGGCCACACCTCGGGTGCGCGGCGATGGCCCTCCTGCGGACCCCTGTGCGCGCACCCCGGTGGCACCGGATACCCACGGGATATCGGAGGTGCGAACGCGGTCGCACAGTGGAATCCGTGTGGGCGCACGCGTGCAGCGAAGATTCCGGCAAGCGTACCCATCGCGGCCAAGGGCTTGCGTGGCCGAGCGGTACCGAAGGCGGGCAGATTGCAACTTCGGGGTAGCGGGTGCCGCCCTCAGCGCTGCACGTGCTCGATGCGGAACCGGAACTCGCGCGTGGCGGCCGTGTCGCGCCCGGCGTCGGGGATGATGCGTATTCGGTACACGCCGTCGATCCAGGCATCCGCGGGCATGAGTTCCACCACGAGGTCCTCGGCCAGGCTCGCCGCACGAACCGTCCGCACCACCGGCGCCCGCTCACCGTCTGCGCGTGCCAAGCGGACCTCGACCCGCTCACCGGGCTCCATGAACAGCGCCGGCAATCGTAGCCGAAGCTGCGTGACAGCCGGCTGCAGTCGCACCACGGGCAGCGTCTCGGGTGCCGCCGCGCGCGTGCGCTCGGGAATCACGAGTCTCGCGCTGATCACCGGTGCCGGCGCCGGCTGTGCAGGCAGGACGGTTTTCGGAGTCGGCAGTGCTCCGGGGGCCAGGCTCGCGGGCTCGTGCACGCGGGCGAAGAACACGGCCACCAGTGCCGCCGCGGCCGCCAGGCCCGCGAGCGCGGGGCCGCGCCAGTCGTGGCGGCGTGCCCGTGCCACCGGCACGGGCTGCTGCGCGAACGCCGCCATCTCGGCGAGCTCCGCACGGCAGGTCGCGCACGCGGCGAGGTGGCGTTGCACCAGTTCCGCCTCGAGCGGCGTGAACGCCGAGGGCTCGTGCAGCCACGCCGACAACATCTCGGCCGGCGCATGTCCCTCGTCGACGCGCAGCTCGTGCACGCGGGCCCGCACGCGCTCGCGCAGGCTCCGGCAGGCCGCGCACTCCGTGGCGTGCTGGGCCATCCACGCGGCGTCGGAATCGGCCAACAATCCGGCGAACTCCAGCGCCAACGCGTCGCGATATCGGACGTGCGGATCCGCGTTCATCTTGCCCCCCGCTTGCGCCGGCGCGGCACGGGCCAAGGTAAGCGCAATCGGTTCCTGCGCATGGCCTCGTGGATCAATCGCACACATCGCGACCAATCCTGACGCACCTTCTCATAGGATAGCTTCAGCCTTGCAGCCAGGGCCTTGAGGCTTTCGCCAGCCGCCTTGGCCTCGGCGATCGTCGTGCACTGCGCGCGGCGCAATGCGAAGTACTCGCGCACGAAGAACACGATGGTCTGGTAGTCGCGTAGGGCCTGGGCGCTGTCGGCTTCGGATTCCTGCTCGTCGTTCTGTGCCGCATGGAGCTGGGCGAGCAGTCCGCGCTCTTCCTGGATCTTGCGGATGGCATTCGCCGCGACCTTGCGGCACAGGTCCGCGAGTAACCCGTCGGGCGTGTGCGGCGGGCCATTGCGGCGCACGAACGTGGCGTAGCGCCGGGCAACCTCCTGGGACGCGTCCTCGACGTCCTCGGTGCTCAGGCCGCGCATGCGCAGGGCGAGCATGCGCACGGCGGAACGGCGCAGCGCTTCCCAGTCGATCGCGGCCAGCTCGCGTTCGGATGGGTCCATGGGGCTCGGAGGCATGGGGGCACCGGGCAGTCCAGCGCGGAGCTGGAGCGGGGGATGCAGCGCCGAAGGTCGTGCGCCCGGGGGTGCGCGTGGAGTCCGACGAGTAAGCTACTGGGTTCGGAGCTGTCACTTCAAGTTCCGTTCACTCCCGGAGGCCTTTGGCGGTTCGAGTCACCGTGGTCCTGCGCCCTGCACGAGGAAGTCCCTGCGCACGGGACCGCGTGACAGCGCAACGGACCTGGCCTCGCCAATTGACGCCGGCATGGCGTTCGCCGCCACAGCCCGGGGGCCGCGCCAGACGGGTTCGGGCCGGCCCGTGTTCTTTGTCACACCCGTGCGCCGGGTGCGACTACTTCTCAGAGCAGGGCTGTTCTCGCGGGAGTCTTCCGCCGCTCGAGCAGCCGACCGCTTTCATCCGCGCCGGCGCCGTGACCGTCGTTCGGGGGATCGACGGCATGGCGGCCGGTCGCGGGTGGAGGTCCGACGCGCGACCGCAGTTGCCCCGCGTGCGCATCACGGGCATGTTCCGCGGCCATGTCCCGCTCGTTCCGGCTCGCCATGATGTGGTTGCTCGCCGCCGAGGCGTGCTACGCCGTCATGCGTGTCACCGCTCGGCTGAGCGCGTCGGCCAGCACGCTGCCGTGGGCCGAGATCGCAGCGGTGCGCTTTCTCGTTGGCTCGCTCGTGCCGTTGGGCTCGGCACTCGTGCGCCGCGCCCCGCTGCGCGTGGTCGATGCGAAGAACGCCTGGCTGCGGTCGTTGTTCGGCACCGGCGGCGCGCTGGCGCTGTTCTACGCGCTCGGCACGCACGCGCTGTCGGTCGGCGACGCCACGACGCTCTACTCCACGGCACCTCTGTGGGTCGCAGTGCTGTCGGGGCCCGTTCTGGGCGAGCGTCCCGGCTGGGTGGTGGGCGTGGCGGTGTGCGCGGGCTTCGCCGGCGTGGCCACGCTGCTGCATGCGGGCTTCCGCAGCGTGGGCCCCACCGGGCTCATCGTGCTGGCCGGCGCGGTCAGTTATGCGCTCGCCATCTTCCGCGTCCGGCGGCTGTCGTCGCGCGAGTCGAGCGAGGCCATCGGCTTCCACATGTCGATCACGGCGGGCGTGATCATGCTGCTCATCGCGCTGCCGCACTGGCAGGCGATCCCGGCGGCGGCCGTGCTGCCGCTGGGCCTGAGCGCGCTCGCCGGCGGCGTGGGGCAGACCATCATCGCGCGCGCCTACGCGCACGAGCCGGCGTCCAAGCTGGCCGCGTTCAATTACTCCGGCGTGGTGTTCACCTACCTGCTCGAGGTGGCGTTGTTCCGGCGCGTGCCCGAATGGCATCAGGTGCTGGGCGCGCTCATCATCATCGCGGCCGGCGTGCTGGTGTCGGTGGCGGCGGCGCGCCGCGTGGGCGCGGTACCCGCAGCGCAACCGGCGGAGTAGTCCGCGCTCAGGCCGCGCCGGTGCAGGTGTTGGACCACCACAGCCGTGCGGCCGGTTCGTCGCGGCGCGAATCCAAAAAGCGCTGCCAGGCGCGCTTCTCGTGTTCCACCACCGCCAGTTCCCACACGCAGAACGCCGGCTTGTGCGCGCCATCACGCGCGAACGGCACGAACCCGGGCTCGGCGTCGCTGTGGCGCGCGAACACGGTCTCCCACAGCTCGTTGTTGTTGCGCCACGTGCACACCATGAGGAAGTAGAAGCCCGTACCACCGCAGCGGTGCAGGATCACGAACCCGAACCCCGCCGCCTCGAGCGGCAGCGTCTGCAGAAGCCGTCGGGCGTCGTCGCGTACGTCGCCCGACACCGGTTCGTCGAGCCGGGCGAGTTCGTACCACTTGAGCACCGCGCGCTCGGTGGCGAGCGGCGAGCCGGCCACCACGTACTTGGGCCGGTGCGTGTAGCCCGTGTCGATGCCGGTGTCGGTGGCGAGCAGCTGTTCGAGCGTCATGGTCATGGCGGGTCTCGACGGTGCGGGGGTCAGCGTTCGCGGCGCGCGTCGCGCGTCACGGAGGCCACGTACAGCTCCTCGAACTGCTCGCGCGCGCGTTTGGCTTTGCGCAGGTACTTGAGCGCCGACGGGATGCTGGGCTCGATCGTGAAGCACGCCAGCGGCAGGTCGCGCGCCAGGCCGTCCCAGCCGTAGCGGTCGACCATCGTGCGCAGGATCTGCTCGAGCGTGATGCCGTGGAGCGGGTTATTGGGCTGGCTGGCGGACATCCGAGGCGGCTCCATTCGTGGCGCGAGAAGTGGCGGGTATCCGCTGCAGGCGCGCGGCGTCGTGAGCATACCCGCTCGTGCGCCGGTTCCGCAGCCCGCCCGGCCGGTTCCGCCGTTGACGCGACGCGCGCCTGCCCTATGCTCGCCGACTCACGTGCACCGCACCACCCCCTCTGCGGAGAGATCATGAAGCGCTTGTTCCTCCTACTGTGCATCGCCATCGGGTTGTCGTTCGCGTTCGCGCATTCCATCGCGCAGGCCCCGGCCACGTCGGCCAACCTCGCCACGCCCGGTCCCGGTGGCGCGCAGCCGCCGGCCGGCATCACCGGCTTCGATGCCGCCGGTGCGGCAGCCGAACTGGCGCGCGAGGCCGCACTCGTGGCCACGCTCCGCCCCGACACGCTGCGCCGCCACCTGCGCATCCTCACCGAGGAACCGCACGTGGCCGGCACGCCCGCCGATCGCGCCACCGCCGAGTACGTGCGGCAGCGGCTCGCGGCGTACGGTTGGGACGCGCAGATCGTGGAGATCCCGGTGTGGATCAACTATCCGCGCAGCACGACGCTCGAACTGGTGGAGCCCGTGCAGGAGAAGCTGGCCGTGCGCGAGACCGGAACGCAGTGGGACAAGGACGCGTTCGCCGGCAGCGTGTTCGACGCTTTTCACGGTTATTCCGCGAGCGGCGACGTGAGCGCGCAGGTGGTGTACGCCAACTACGGCGACGTCGAGGACTTCAACCGGCTGTTGGCCCAGGGCATCGACGTGCGCGGCCGCATCGCGCTGGTGCGCTATGGCAAGG
>JBEBGT010000585.1:0-2599 GCA_040081365.1 Candidatus Eiseniibacteriota bacterium
CGCGCTGCACGGAGCGGCGGACACGGCCGCGCTCGCCGCGCAGCTCGCGGCGGCCGTGCGCACGTCGGGCTACGACGCGTTTCCGGTCCAGGCCGCCGTGGCCGACGACCGCGAACTGCGCGAGCGCGCTGCCGAGGTGGCGTTGGTGCGGCAGCGGTTCGTGCTGGCCGCGGGGTTCGGGGCCGGCGTGTTCGTGATCGCGCACGCCGGCATGCTGGCGCCGGGCTGGCTGCCGGGCACGCCGTGGCAGCAGGCGTTCGCCCAGTTCGTGCTGGCGCTGCCGGTGCAGTTCGTGGCCGGCTGGCCGTTCCTGCGCGGGCTCGCGCGTGGGCTGTGGCGCCGGCAGCCCGACATGGACACGCTGGTGGGGCTCGGCACGCTGGTCGCGTTCGGGTACTCGTGCGTGGCGCTGTTCGTGCCGGCGGTCGTGGGCGGGGGGAGTGCCATGCCCGGGATGAGCACCGCTCCCGACGTGTACTTCGATACGTCCGTGACCATCGTGGCGCTGATCCTGCTCGGCCGGCTGCTGGAGTCGCGCGCGCGCAGCGGCACGTCGCGCGCCATGCGTGCGCTGCTCGACCTGCGCCCGCGTACGGCGCTGCGCGTGAGTGCCGGCGTCGAGGAGGCCGTGCCGCTCGACGGCGTGGCGGCAGGGGACGAGCTCGTGGTGCGCCCCGGGGAGCGCATCCCGGTCGATGGCCGGGTCCTGAGCGGGCGTTCGAGCGTGAACCGCGCGCTGGTGACCGGGGAGTCGCTGCCCGTGGACGTCACCGCCGGCGACGCGGTGACCGGCGGCACGCTCAATGGCAGCGGGGCGTTCACGATGCGGGCCGAGAAGGTGGGCGCGGACTCCATGCTCATGCAGGTCGTGGCCATGGTCGAGCGCGCGCAGACCAGCAAAGCCGACGTGCAGCGGCTCGCGGACCGGATCGCCGCGGTGTTCGTGCCCGTGGTCATGGGGATCGCCGCACTGGCGTTCGTGGTCTGGTGGGCCAGTGGCGCCGGGCTCGCCGCTGCCCTCCTCAAGCTCGTGGCCGTGCTCATCGTGGCGTGTCCGTGCGCGCTCGGGCTCGCCACGCCGACCGCGCTGGTGGTGGCTACGGGCCGCGGCGCTCAGCTCGGCGTGCTGGCGCGCGACGCCGGTGCGCTCGAGCGCGCCGAGCGCGTGGACGCGGTGGTGTTCGACAAGACCGGCACACTCACGCTGGGAGCTCCGCAGCTCACCGACATCGTGATGGCTCCGGGCGTGAGTGAGCTGCGTCTGCTGACGGCGGCGGCCACCGCCGAGCGTCGCAGTGAGCACCCGCTGGCACTCGCGGTGTTGCGCGGCGCGCGCGAGCGCGGCGCGGAACCGGTCGAGGCCGAGGACTTCGGGGCGCTACCGGGCAAGGGCGTGTATGCGCTCGCCGGCGGGCGCGCGATCGCGGCCGGCACCGCGGCCATGCTCGAGGAGTTCGGCGCGTCCGATGCGGCGCTGGCCGCGGAGCGCGAGCGGTTGGAGCAGGGCGCGCGCACGGTGATCGCCGTGGCCGAGAACGGCGAGCTGCTGGGCCTGCTCGGGCTCGCCGACACCCTGCGACCCGAAGCTCCGGAGGTCGTGCGCGCGCTGCGTGCGCGCGGACTGCAGGTGTGGATGATCACCGGGGATCACGTGCGCACCGCGCACGCGATCGCGGTTCCGGCCGGCATCGCCGCCGCCAACGTGCTCGCCGGCGTGATCCCCGGGGCCAAGGCCGCGGCGATCGAGCGCCTGCAAGCGCAGGGTCGCCGCGTGGCCATGGTGGGCGACGGCCTCAACGACGCGCCGGCGCTCGCCCGTGCCGACGTGGGCATCGCGCTGGCGAGCGGGGCGGACGTGGCCATGGAGGCCAGCGCGTTCACGCTCGTGTCGGGCGACCTGCGCTCCGTGGCGGTGGCGCTGCGGCTCTCGCAGCGCACGTTGCAGGTGATCCGGCAGAACCTGTTCTGGGCGTTCGCCTATAACGTCGTGCTGATCCCCGTGGCCGCGGGGGCGTTGGTGCCGCTACTCGCGAGCGGCGGGCCGTTCGCCGCGACCGGTGCGGCCCTCGGCTGGCACGGCACGCTGCACCCCATGCTGGCCTCGCTCGCCATGGCGCTGTCGAGTGTGTCCGTCGTGACGTCTTCGCTGAGATTGCGTAGTTTCCGTTGAAACCCCAGCCGCGGTCCGCCGCGGCGTCACTGGTCCCGGGCCGCGCGAGCGGCACCCGAGCTCAAGGAGAACACCGATGCGTCGTCTGATCGCCGTCGCCGCGCTCGTCGCCCTCGCTGGTTGCACGCCTGCCGGACCCAAGGAGATCCAGGTCGCGATCACCGACATGGGCTTCGAGCCCAAGGAAGTCGTCATCAAGAAGGGCCAGGCGGCCGTGTTGGTGATGACGCGCAAGAGCGACAACACCTGTGCGACCGAGGCGATCTTCGCCGAGACCGGCAAGAAGTACGACCTGCCCCTGAACGAGGCCGTGCGCGTGGACCTGACCGGCGTGAGCCCGGGCACGTTGCACTACGCGTGCGCCATGAACATGGAGAAGGGCACCGTCGTCATCGAGTGACGCGGCGGGCAGGACTCCGAGATCGACGT
>JBEBGT010000586.1:0-2599 GCA_040081365.1 Candidatus Eiseniibacteriota bacterium
TCCTCCGGGTGCGGGTGGCGCACGCCCCGGTGGTCCGGCTGGGCCGCGTCCGGGAGGCCCGGGTGGCGCGGGTGCACGCCCCGGTGGCTACGCGGGTGGTGGCGCACGCCCGGGCGGCTACGGTGGCGGTGCGGGTGCCCCGCGCTCCGGCGGTGGTGGCTTCGGGGCCGGTGCGCCGCGTCCCACTGGCTTCGGCGGACCTTCGGGTGGTGCCGGCGGCCGGCCCTCGAGCGGCGGTTTCGGCGCTCCGGGTGCGGGCCCGCGTCCCACATTCGGCAGCGGACCCGGTGGGCCGGGCCGCGGCCGTCGTGACCGCAAGAAGAAGAAGCAGGTCGACGAGAAGCTGGCCGCGGACAACGTTCGCAAGACTCTCGCGAGCCTCGACACGACGCAGGGCCGTCGCAAGCATCGCCGCGACAAGGACGACCCCAGCGCGCCGGCCGAGGAGACGAAAGTCCTGCGCGCGCCGGAGTTCATCACCGTCTCCGAGCTCGCGAACATGATGCAGGTGCGCCCGCAGGAGGTCATCACGGCCTGCATGCGCATGGGCCTCATGGCCACGATCAACAAGCGCCTCGACAAGGACTCCATCGCCGCGGTCGCGGACGAGTTCGAGTTCGAAGTCGAGTTCGTGTCGGAGTTCGAGGAGGAGACCGTCGAGGTCGCCGAGGTCGTGGACGTGGCCAAGCTGCGCCCGCGCGCGCCGGTCGTCACGGTCATGGGTCACGTCGACCATGGCAAGACGTCGCTGCTCGATTACGTGCGCCGCACCAACGTCGTCGCCGGCGAGTCCGGCGGGATCACCCAGCACATCGGCGCCTACGAAGTCACGCTGCCCTCGGGCCAGCACATCACGTTCCTCGACACGCCGGGTCACGAGGCGTTCACCGCCATGCGTGCGCGCGGCGCTCAGGTCACGGACCTCGTGGTGCTGGTGGTCGCGGCCGACGATCGCGTCATGCCGCAGACGATCGAGGCCATCGATCACGCCAAGGCCGCCAACGTGCCGATCGTGGTCGCCATCAACAAGGTCGACCTGCCGGCGGCGGATCCCAATCGCATCAAGACCGAACTCGCCGGACATGGCGTGGTCGTCGAGCAGTTCGGTGGCAAGTATGCCTCGATCGAGATCTCGGCCAAGAAGGGCACGAACATGGACCAGCTCCTGGACATGATCGTGCTCACGTCCGAGGTGCTCGAGCTCAAGGCCGATCCGGATCGGCGCGCGAAGGGTGTGGTACTCGAAGCGCGCGTCGAGCAGGGCCGCGGTGTCGTGGCGTCGGTGCTCGTGCAGAGCGGTACGTTGCGCGTGGGCGATCCGTTCGTGGCCGGGCAGGTGTACGGCCGCGTGCGCGCCATGTACGACGAGCGCCGCAAGGTCATCAAGGAGGCGCCGCCGTCGACGCCCGCGGAAGTCGTGGGTTGGAACGGCACGCCGTCGGCCGGCGACCTGTTCGTGAGCCCCGAGGACGAGCGCGAGGCGCGGGAAGTCGCCACGAAGCGCGCCGCGCTTCACCGTGAGCACGAGCATCGCTCGACCAAGTCGATCTCGCTCACCACGTTCCAGGAGACTCTGGGCAAGGGCGGCGCGAGCGAACTCAAGATGCTCATCAAGGGCGACGTCGACGGCTCGGTCGAAGCGCTCAGCGAGTCGTTGCAGAAGCTCTCGACCAGCGAAGTCGCGGTCCGCGTCATCCGCTCGGCGGTCGGCCAGATCACCGAGTCCGACGTGCTGCTCGCGGCGGCGTCCGATGCGATCATCGTGGGCTTCCACGTGCGGCCCGACGTGCGTGCACGCGAGATGGCCGAACGCGAGAAAGTCGAGATCCGCCTGTACGACATCATCTACAAGGCGCAGGAAGACGTGAAGCTGGCGCTCGAGGGCATGCTGAAGCCCGAGCTCAAGGAAGTCGTCGTGGGCCAGGCCGAAGTGCGCCAGGTCTTCCGGCTCTCCAAGGGTATGGTTGTCGCCGGCTGCATGGTCACGAACGGCAAGATCGTGCGCACCGAGAAGATCCGCGTGCTGCGCGGCACCGAGACGGTGTGGACGGGCCGCGTCGAGGCCCTGAAGCGCTTCAAGGATGACGCCAAGGAAGTCGAGAAGGGCTTCGAGTGCGGTGTCACGCTGGACGGCTACAACGAACTGCAGGAAGGCGACCGGCTCGAGACGTTCAAGATCGAAGAGCTCGCGCGGACGCTGTAGGTCTTTCCGCGCATTCTGCCGTTGTGAGCGTCGGGTCCGGACGAGGCGGGTCTCGTCAGGCCGGACGTACTTCGCAGCAGGCCACTCCGCGCGCGACGCCGAAGCGGGCGTCGGGCCCGGACGAGGCGGGGTCTCGTCAGGCCGGACGTTCGCTTCGGGCTTCCTGCCCTACGCTCACTAGGCCTCCGGGCTGTTCCGCCATCCCTGGCTGCACAGCCCTCCGGACTCCGGCCAGACGAGACCCCACCACGTCCGGACCCTCGTTCGTGGTCGGTTCGCACCTCTGTCCTGCAGGGGGATGGGAACCCATTGCTCGCGCCTTTGGCGCATCGCTGTCGAGATCTGGCGGGAAGGGGGCGTGGGATGGTCGTGGGGATCGTGCGGGTGGAGTTGCAT
>JBEBGT010000587.1:0-2597 GCA_040081365.1 Candidatus Eiseniibacteriota bacterium
GCGCCCGTGCTCTCGAACTCGAGCGCGGCCACGGTGCCATCGGTGTCGTCGAGCAGGATGTGGTCCGGCCGCCACTCGAGCGGCGTGCCGTTCGCGGGCAGCGCGGGGCCGCCGTGCGAGCGCAGCAGGAACGCGGTCAGGGTCGGCGTCACGCGCGGCTCAATCGCCCGACGGCTTGGCCGGCGGCGTGCCGCCGGCGCCACCGCCCGGAGGGCCCGTGCTGGGCGGCGCAGGCGGAGCGGGCGAATCGCCCTTCTCCTTCTTGGCGCCCGCGGTCCACGACGAGCTGCGGTAGTCGGTCTGGTAGAAGCCCGAGCCCTTGAACAGCACGCCGCCGCCGCCCGAGGGCACGCGCTTCGCACCGGCGCCGCACGTGGGGCACTCCTTCAGCGTGTCGTCCGAGATGGCATGGAACAACTCGAACGTGTGTCCCTTCGGGCACTCATAGACATAGGTCGGCAAGACGTCCTCCGGAGGATGGATCAGGAGCGCGCCGTCGCGGCTCGTTCGCCCGCGAGCGCGCAGGCGATGGTGCCGACCTCGACGACATCGTCGAGCGAACAGCCGCGGGACAGGTCGTTGGCCTGGCGCGCGAGACCTTGCAGGATCGGGCCCACGGCCACGGCCCCACCCAACCGCTGCACGAGCTTGTAGCCGATGTTGCCGGCATCGAGGTCCGGGAACACCAACACGTTGGCATGGCCCGCCACCACCGAGCCCTTCGCCTTGCGCTCCCCCACGCTGGGCACGATCGCGGCGTCCAATTGCAGTTCGCCATCGATGTGCAGGTCGGGACGCAGCGAGCGCGCGAGCGCGGTGGCCTCGCGCACCTTGTCGACATGCGGGTGCTTGGAGCTGCCGCGCGTCGAGAACGACAGCATGGCCACGTGCGGCACTTCCTGCGTGAGCAGCCGGTGCCGATCGGCCGCGAGGACCGCGATCTCGGCAAGCTGTTCCACGCTCGGGTCCGGCAGCACGGCACAATCGGCGAACGTGTACACCTTCTCGGGCTCGCCCGGCATGACCATGAGGAAGAAGCTGCTCACGCTCTTGATGCCCGGCGCCAGTCCGATCAGCCACAGCGCGGCGCGCAACACGTCGGCGGTGGTGCGCACGGCACCGGCCACGAACGTGTCGGCCTCGCCCTCGCGCACGAGCAGCGCGGCCTGGAACAACGGGTCGGCCGCGCAGCGGGCCAGATCGGCCTCGCCGATCTTGGTGCCGCGGGCCGCGGCGATCGCGGCGCGCGTGCGTTCGATGAGCGCGGGATCACGGCTGTCGCGCACCTCGAGTCCGCCAGGCGTGAGGTCCGCGGCGCGCGACGTGGCGCGGGCCACGTCCGGGTCACCGATCAGCGTCACACGCGCCACGCCATCGCGATGCAGGCGGGCGCCGGCGCCCACGATGCGAGCGTCGTCGGCTTCGGCGAGCAACAGTCGGCGCGGTGCGGCGGAGGCGATCTTACGGATGCGTTCCAGTGTCCGGCTCATGACCCCAGTGCCCTGGCCGCGCGGCGCGAACCCGCCCGGCGATTGGCCGCACCGCGGCCGGCGGTGGCCGGCTTGTCGGTCCGGCCGCCACGACGGTTCGCCGTCGCACGCGCCTCGGCCCGCGCCGCGGCGCGCGTGGCGGTGAACTTCGCGATCAGGCGCTGCTCGACGAGCGGCGGCACCAATCCGCGGATGCGGCCGCCATGTCGTGCGACTTCCTTCACGAGCGTCGAGTTCAGGTACGTGAACTCCTGGCTCGGCATGAGGAATGCGATCTCGATGCCCGGAGCGAGCCGGCGGTTCATGAGCGCCATCTGGAACTCGAACTCGAAGTCCGACACGGCCCGCAGGCCGCGGATGATGGCCTGCGCCCCGATGCTGCGCGCGCAGTCCACCAACAGGCCCGAGAAGTGCATGGCCGAGGCCCCCGGGATGTCGCGCACCGCCTGTTCGATCATCACCACGCGCTCGTCGGGCGTGAACAGCCCGGACTTCGCCGAGTTGTGCGCCACCGCGATGACCACGGAATCGAACAGCACCGAGGCGCGACGGGCCAGATCGAGATGGCCGTTCGTGAACGGATCGAAGCTGCCCGGGAACAGCGCGATGCGTTTCGGCTTCATGATCGCTCGCCCTCCGTCGGTCCCGCCGGATGGCCGCCGGCCCGGTACACGTGCACCACCGTCTCCCCGTACTTCCGTTCGCGCTCCCGCACCAGCGAGCCCTGCTGCTCGGGGACGTCATCCTTCGCATGCGTCTCGAGCACGACACGCGTGCCCGGCTGCAGCACGCCGGGCGAGCCGAGCCCGGTCAGCACCGCGCGTGCGTCCGCGCCTCCATAAGGAGGATCCGCGAACACCACACTCGCCGCCGCCAGCACCGCACCGAGCCGAGCCAAGCCCGCCGGCAGGCGGAACGGCCACACCCGGACACAGTCCCGCAGGTCCAGCTCCTCGAGATTCCGCTCGATCGTCTCACGGGCCCGACGGTCGCTGTCCACCAGGTCGGCCCACTCGGCACCGCGCGACAACGCCTCGATGGCCAGCGCGCCGCTGCCGGCGAACAGGTCGACCACTCGCAGCCCGTCGAGCGGACCCAGTGCCATGA
>JBEBGT010000091.1:0-9815 GCA_040081365.1 Candidatus Eiseniibacteriota bacterium
GCGGCCGATATGCACATGGCCGCGGCGGCCGCGCTGCGGGCGGGTCGCAGCGCTGGGGCGGACGCGCCTTGACCCTTGCGGCGTAGGCGCTTAGACTTTTCGGCCGCTGCTCACCCTGCCCGCATGGCACGGGGCGGCCCCAGTGACGTTCCTCGGTAGCTCAATGGTAGAGCATTCGGCTGTTAACCGAAGGGTTGTAGGTTCGAATCCTACCCGAGGAGCCAGTACCCGAGAGCCCCCGCGACCACACGGCCGCGGGGGCCTCTCGTTTGCTCGGCTAGCCGGGACTATTCATGACCAGTGAGCCGAGAAGTCCGCATGTCCGTCAGTCGCAAGGAGCGGGGCCCGGCCGCGACGCAGCCGTGTCGAGGACACTGTGAGGAGCGGCCGGGTTCCGCGACGCCGCGAATGGCGGGCAGACGGGCTTCGCAGGCCACTGGCTCATGAATAGTCCCGGCTAGGCCCCGTGCGCTCCGGGTTCGGGCTGCACCGGCGCGGTCTCGCCGTCCGCGGTGCGGCGCGCCGGCGCGCGCAGCAGCGACAGCCCGATGCCGGCGCCGAGGATGCCGGCCACGATGGCGAGCGAGAGCGCGATCGGCATCTTGTACCACTCCGCCACGGCCATCTTCGCCGCCACGAACATGAGCACGTACGCGAGCGCGGGCCGCAGGTAGACGAGGCGCTCGAGCAGCCCCGACAGGCAGAACGTGAGTGCGCGCAGGCCCAGCATGGCGAACACGTTGGACGTCAGGACCAGGAACGGGTCGCGCGTGATGGCGAAGATGGCCGGGATCGAGTCGAGCGCGAACACGAGGTCGGTGATCTCGATCAGCACGAGCACGGTGAGCATGGGGGTGGCCAGCCAGCGCCCGCCCTCCCGCACGGCGAACGCGGGCCCGTGCCAGCGGGGCGTGCTGGGCACGATGCGCTGGAACAGCCGGAACATCGGATTGTGCTCGGGATGCATGTCGTGGCCGCCACTGCGGAGCAGCTTCACGCCGGTCACGAACAGGATCGCGGCGAACACCCAGATGAGCCAGTGGAACGCCTCCAGCGCCGCCACGCCGGCGAACACGAACACCGTGCGCATGAGCACCGCGCCGATCACGCCCCAGAACAGCAAGCGGTGCTGGTAGGCCGCGGGCACGGCGAACGCGCTGAACAGCACCAGGAACACGAAGACGTTGTCGACCGACAGCGCCTTCTCGATCAGGTAGCCGCCCAGGAACTCGGCGCCGGCGACCGCGCCGAAGCGTGCCCAGACGAACGCATTGAAGGCCAGCGCGAGCCCGATCCAGAACACGCTCCAGCCTGCGGCCTCCTTGAACGACAGCGCGTGCGGTTTGCGATGGAACAGGCCGAGGTCCATGGCGAGCAACACGGCGACGAGCAGGGCGAACAGCGCCCAGTGGAGCGGACTGGCGACCGAGGTCAATGCGGGCCTCCGACACAGGTGAGCGTGAGACGGGTGACGCCCATGAGATTCGGTCCGCGCGTCGATAAGGACCAGTTGAATGTTCGAATGTGACGATTAGGTACTGTCTAAGTATGGCAGGAGCCTGTGCCGCGCACCCGCGCACCCGCGCACCGGCGCACCCGCGCACCCGCGCGCCCGTGCGCGCTGGCGCCGGGCCCGGGCATCGCCTAGCGTGTGCGCCATGCGAACAGGGACCGTGGCCAGCGTGCTGGCCGGGCTGGCGGTGGCGGCTGGGGCGTTCGGGGCGCACGCCTTGCGCGACCGGCTGGAGCCCGCGGCGCTCGTCACGTTCGAGACCGCCGCGCGCTACCATCTGGTGCATGCCTTCGCGGCCGTGTTCGCCGCCGACCGGGCCACGCGCGTCCCGGGCGGGGACTCCGCCCGCGCCGCCGTGGCGTTCGTGGTGGGCGTGCTGGTGTTCTCGGGCAGCCTGTACGCCATCGCGCTCGGGGCCCCCAAGGTGCTGGGCGCGATCACGCCGCTCGGCGGGGTGGCGTTCATGGCCGGCTGGGTGCTGCTCGCCATGGGCTTCCGCCGCGGCTGAACCCGGCCACCCCGGCCCACGGGGGGCGCGCCAAGAATGTCCTTGAATCGTCAAGCGCGGCTCTGGCACTCTGGCGCCGCGCTGTTCCCCCGGGCCCTCGTGCCGACGTCCCATGGCGCGCGCCAGGGGGGCTCACGGTGCCCTGCGCGGGCCGCGCGCAGCTGCAGGGGCCGGTCACTTCGGTGGCCGGCCCTTCGCGTTCCCGCGTACCCGGTGTCGCGTCACCGCACGGCAAGTCCACGCGTGCGAGCCTGCGCGCCCTGTGGCAATCTGCGCCTTATGCATACCCCGCCCAGCGACAAGGAAGTCCTGGCGCTCGCCGAACGCGCATTGATGCGCGCCCGTGCGCCGCACCGCACCCTGCCCGCGCGCTTCGTGCTCGTGAGCCCCGAACACCAGACCGCCCATTTGGTCGAGGCGGGGCGCGTCACGTTCACCGCCGCCGTGTCCACGTCGGGCAAGGGCATCGGGGGCGAAGAAGGCTCGTACAAGACGCCGCCCGGCTGGCATCGCATCCACGCGCGTATCGGCGACGGCGCGGAACCGGGCGCGGTATTCAAGAGCCGCGAGGCCACGGGCGACGTGTGGCGCGGTGAGGCGCGGCCTGAGGACCTGGTGCTCACGCGCATCCTGCAGTTGGATGGCCTGGAGACCGGCATCAACAAGGGTCCGGGCTGCGACTCGCTCGAGCGTTACATCTACTTCCACGGTACGAATGCGCCCGAACAACTGGGCCAGGCCGTGTCGATCGGCTGCATCCGGCTCGAGAACACGCGCATGGTGGAACTGTTCGACCGCGTGCGCGAGGGCGACCTGGCGATCATCGCCGATCCCGCGCACGACATGCCCGACCCGCGCGGGGCCGCGCGCTTCCATTACGCCGGTGTCGGCGGCAGCGGCATGAGCGCGCTGGCGCAGTTCCAGGCCATGGTCGGCGGCCAGGCGAGCGGCAGCGATCGCGGCTTCGACAAAGGCGAACGGCCCGAAGCCCGCGCGCAGTTGGAGAAGCTGGGCGTACGGGTGTGGCCGCAGGACGGCAGCGCACTCGCGGGCGACTGCGGCGCGCTGGTGGTGAGCACGGCGGTCGAGGACAGTGTGCCCGACGTGGCCGCGGCCAAGGCGCGCGCGCTGCCGATCGTGCACCGCTCCGAGATGCTGGCCTACTGGGTGAGCGAGTTTCGCTCGGTGGCGGTGTCGGGCACGAGCGGCAAGTCCACCACCACGGCCATGGTGTTCGAGATCCTGCGCGGCGCGGGCCGCGACCCGTCGGTGATCACGGGGGGCGACCTGGTGACGCTGCAGGAAGCGGGCTACTGGGGCAACGGCTGGGCCGGCAAGGGCCCGCTCGTGCTGGAGGCCGACGAGAGCGATGGCTCGCTGGTGCGCTACCAGCCCAGCGTGTCGGTGTGCTTGAACCTGTCGAAGGACCACAAGAGCGAAGACGAAGTCGCCGCCATGTTCCGCGTGTTGAAGCGCCGCACGCGCGAACGGTTCGTGTGTGGCGAGGACGGCATCCCGGACGACCTGCGCGAACACGCACTGGTGTTCGGTTTCGGCGAACGCGCCGAGGTGCGCGGCACCGCACTCGAGCTGGGGCCCGCTTCGACGCGCTTCATGGCCGGGGGCGTGCTGTTCACGTTGCCGGTGCCGGGCCGGCACAACGTCGAGAACGCGCTCGGTGCGATCGCGGCCTGCCGCGCGCTCGGGGTGGAGTACGCCGAGATGGTCGAGCCGCTGTCGCGCTTCCGCGGCGTGGCGCGGCGCTTCCAGTCGCTCGGGGTGGCGCGCGGGGTGGAGGTGATCGACGACTTCGGTCACAACCCGGCCAAGATCGCCGCGTCGCTGGCCACCGCACGGCTGCGCGCCAAGCGCGTGCTGGCCATCTACCAGCCGCACGGTTACGGCCCCACGCGCTTCCTGCGCGACGGCTTCGTGGACACGTTCAGTACCGACACGGCGGCGCACGACCGCGTGTGGCTGCTCGAGATCTTCTATGCGGGCGGCACCGCGACCCGCGACTTCAGCGCCGCGGACCTGGTGGCGGACATCGCCAAGCGCGGCCGCAACGCCGAGTTCGCGCCGTCGCGCGAGTGGCTGGTGGCGCGCGTGGCCGAGGTCTCGGAGCCGGGCGACGTCGTGCTGGTGATGGGCGCACGCGATCCCTCGCTCACCACGTTCGCGCGCAGCATCCTGAGCGCGCTCGAGGCCCGCGCGTGAGCCTGCGCGCGGCGCTGCCGCTGCTCGTGCTGCTCGCGGGCCGCCCGGTGCTCGCGGCCGGACCCGCCGCCGTCCCTGCGAGCCCGCCGAGCGTGGCGGCCGTGCCGCATCCGGCCGCACGTTTCGCCGGCCGCTGGCAGTTGGACCTCGCGCACAGCGACATGGGCAAGCCGCGGCGCGCGACCGTGGCGCGCGAGGATGTGATCGTGGCGGACGGCCCGTGGCTGCACGTGCGTTCGGTGGCGGTGCGCGCGGGCAACGATTCGTTGAAGCTCGAGTATCGCTACCGCGTCGATGGCGACGCCATGAACACGCTCATGGGGCAGGAGGTCAAGACGCGCGGTCACATGGCCGGCGGCACGCTGCACCTGGACTCCGAGGCCAAGCTGCTGCTGCTCACGCTGCTCGTGTCCGAGCACTGGAACGTCTCGGCCGACGGCCGCACGCTCACGCTGGAGCGCGAGTCGCGCTCACCGCTGGGCGACGAGAAGCAGAAGCTGGTGTTCGCGCGCCGCTGATGGCCGGCTAGTTCGCGGCGTAGCGCTTCGCCACGTAGTCGTCGAGCAGCCGGGCGAAGTCCTCGGCGATGGCGTCACCTTTGAGCGTGACCGCCAGCTTGCCGTCGATGTAGACGGGGGCGCGCGGGTCCTCGCCGGTGCCGGGCAGCGAGATGCCGATGTCGGCGTGCTTGCTCTCGCCGGGGCCGTTCACCACGCAGCCCATCACGGCCACGTTCAACTGTTCGACGCCCGGATGCCGCTCGCGCCACACCGCCATGCGCGCCGCGATGTGGTCGGTGACGCGCGTGGCCAGCTCCTGGAAGAACGTGCTGGTGGTGCGGCCGCAGCCCGGGCAGCTCGTGACCTGCGGCGTGAAGTGGCGCAGGCCCAGCGACTGCAGCACCTGCTGGCAGACGCGCACTTCCTCGGCACGGTCGCCGCCCGGTGCGGGGGTGAGGCTGGTGCGGATGGTGTCGCCGATGCCGTCGTGCAGCAGCACCGCCAGGGCCGCCGTGGTGGCCACGATGCCCTTCGTGCCGAGCCCGGCCTCGGTGAGCCCCAGGTGCAGCGGGTAATCACAGGCCGCGCCCAGCGCGCGGTACACCTGGATCAAGTCGCGCACGTCGGACACCTTGGCGCTCAGGATGATGGCGTCGTGCGGCTGGCCCGCGCGCTCGGCGAGCTCGGCCGAACGCAGCGCGCTCTCGCGCATCGCCTCGAGCACGACTTCGCGGTCGGTGAGCGGCTCGGGGCGCTTGGAGTTGGCGTCCATGAGCGACGTGAGCAGCGTGCGGTCGAGTGAGCCCCAGTTGACCCCGATGCGCACCGGCTTGCCGTTCGCCACCGCGACTTCGATCATGCGCCGGAAGTTGTCGTCGTGCTTCTCGCCCACGCCGACGTTGCCCGGGTTGATGCGGTACTTGTCGAGCCGCCGCGCGCACTCGGGGTACTCGGTGAGCAGCGTGTGGCCGTTGTAGTGGAAGTCGCCCACGATCGGCACGTTCACGCCCGCATCGCGCAGGCGCTGCACCAGTTCGGGCACCGCAGCGGCGGCCTCGCGCGTGTTCACCGTGACGCGCACCAGTTCACTGCCGGCGGCGGCGAGCACGGCGGCCTGCGCGGCGGTGGCGGCGGCATCGGCGGTGTCCGTGTTGGTCATCGACTGCACGACCACCGGGTGCGAGCCGCCCACGGGGACGTGCCCGACGCGGCAGACCACGCTCTGGCGCCGCGCGCGGCGGCGGGTGTCCTCAATCTGGATGAGTGGCATCCCGCGAAGCTAGGGGGGCATGCGGGACGCGTCAACTGCGGTCCGCGGGCCATTCCGGCGGTACGAGACCGGCGGCAACACGACGGGCGACCCCGTGAGGGACCGCCCGTGACGTGTGCATTCGTGCTGGCTACAGACCCAGTGGCTCACGCCACCGGACGGGTCACCACAGGTAGACGTGGAAGCCCAGCTGCGAGAAGTTATTACCCGTCGTTTCGAAACCCTTGAGCTCCGTCGTGAGGCTAGGGGAGCTATTGTCAGAGGCCTTCACGGACGAATAGGCGATGCCGTGCGCAGCCGAGATGCTCAGGTTGTCCGTTAGCATGAACTCGACCTCGAACTCGCCCGTGAACGACATGAGCTTGGTCTCGAACTCGTTCGGCGCGCTCGCCAGCGTCTTGTCGGTGGCCGTGGCCGTGCCGTAGGTGAGGCCCGGGCGCACGATGAAGTTGACCTTGTCCATCTTCTTCAAGACCACCGGCATGCCGATGTCGAACACGAAGCCCGTGCCCTTGTCGAGCTTGAGCGTCGGGTTGTTCTGCTCGGTCTCGATCGACGTGAAGCCGATCGCCGCGTCGAAGCCGACCTTCTCGGTGAGCCACTGGCGCACGCCGACCGCCGGCGAGACCGAGAACGTGACGCGCGTGTTGTCGAGCAGGTTGCTCGGGCCGTTGAGCGAACGGAAGCCGAGCCCGCCAATGGTGGTGGCCGCGAACGCGCTCGTGGCCGAGAGCAGCATGGCGATGGCAGCGACCGCGAGGATGTTCTTCTTCAAGGTATAGCCTCCTGGAGTGGGCGTGGGACGCGCCCATGAGAGAGGTGCACAGGGCTTCTGCGCACCCGACCGGCCGAGCCAGGCGGTCCGGGCGGGCAGGTCCCCGAAGGGGCGGAGCTGCGACTGCCGGTGCCTCGATACTCGACCAAGAGCTACCCCCGGTATCGGCCAGAGGGGGCATGGAACCTGAACCCCTCTGCCGCAGGTACCGGGTGTGGCCTCGCACGGGCGGACCCGTGCGCGCGGAAGGACACTAGGGACGGCGCCGCGGGGCCGTCAACGCCAGCGCGGGTGCCACGGCACGGCGGGCAGCCGGGAATGCGACCTCGCACAGGCTGGCGGCCACGATTCGCGTTCTCCCGTGGGAGCGTGGCGCGCGGCGTTCAGCGGGTGCTGCACACTGGATTGCCCACTGCGGGCGGTCCCGCCTGGCTGGCCAGCTCCACGCCCAGCCGGTCGAGCGTGTGCTGGAGCCGGCGGGCATGCTCGGCCAGCAGGGCGGCGCGGGCGTCCTCGGGGCTGGTCATGCGGCGCGAGCCGAACACCGTGTGCACGGCGATCGGCTCGGCCACGCGCACGTGCACCGTGCGCGGCGCCACCGCCACCGGCACGGTGTTCGCGAGCACATTCGCGAAACCGTGAGTCAGCAGGCTCGAGCGCGTGCGCTTCAGGATCTCGGCGATGCGCTCCTGCGCGAGTTCGGGCCGGTCGTAGAGGCGCGGGTCGAGCCCGGTGAGCCGCTGCAGCTCCAGCAGCCGCGCACGGTCGAGCCGCACGGCGTCGGGATCGCTGTGCCCGCGCTCGCGCATGGCCTTGCGGATCTGGAACTGCGCGCGCGTGACGTCGGCGTCGAGCGGGCCGTAGCGTTCGGCGAGCGAGGCCTGCAGTTGTTCGAGCACGCTGTGCTGCGCGGCGAAGTAGTGCGACGGCCCCAGCGCCAGCACATGCTCGGGGCTCGCGAGCCCGAGCCGCGCGCACTGCCGCACAAGCAGCCGGCACAGCAGCTCGCCGAAACGCGTTTCCAACGGGCCCCGGCTCACCGGCAGCGCCAGCGCGTGCTCGATGTGCGTGATCTCGCGCGCCAGGCCCGCGCGCGCGTCGCGCACGAAGCGCAGCTGCCACACGAGCGGCACCAGCCACACTTCGCGGCCGTCGTTCGCGGCGGCACCGGCCTCGGCCGCGGTCCACGCCATGTCGACCAGTCCCGGCAGCAACGGCGACACGCGCTCGCCCTGCCACGTGGCGGTGCCTTCGGGATGCAGCAGCACGCCATGCCCGCGGCGCGCCCACTGCACCGAGTACGCCTTGCCGCCGCCGCCCGGCACGTTGGCGATGAGGTTGTTGGCGAGCCAGAACGCGCGCACGAGCGGCGACGCGTTCACGATCTCGTAGCTCGCCCAGTGCGCCATGAGCGGCGAGCAGCGCGCCGAGACCTCCTTGTCGACCATCCAGTCGGTGAGGAACTCGGGGTGCGCGGGCCCGAGGAACGCGGCGGTGCCGGGGTTCACCGCGCGGCGCAGGCGCTCGAGGTCGGCGGCCGGTAGGTCGAAGCGCCGGAGCTTCATGAGCGCGCCAAGGATGAGCTGGCGATTCACGCCGGTCATGAGCGCGATCAACCACGGTGCGGGCGCGGGGTCGCGGTATTCGAGCGGCGAGAAGCGCGGCGTGCTGCCGCGCACGGGAGGCTCGGGTCCGGAGGTCACGCGCGCGACGTTACGCCGCCGGGGCGAAAGCGGCAACGCGCCGAGCCCGCCCGCGCGGCGTGCGGCACGAGCGTTCCCACTCGTGCGCGCAGCCGGCGCGGCGTGATCAGGCCCAGGCCGGGTGGTGCCGTGCGCTGGCGGTACTTCCGGCCGTGTCGATGTGGCCGCGATCGATGTTCGCGCTGCGCGCCCCTGCGAGCAGCGCGCGCGCGGCCGACACGACGTCGCCGTGCACGCCGGCGGCCGTCACGGCCACACCCGCACCGGGGCCTGCGATCACGAGCGGCACACGATCGTGCAGCGCGGTGCGCAGCCGCACCACGTTCTCGCCGGCGCGTGCGCGGGCCAGCGCGTCGTGCTCGTCCACTTCGAGCAGTCCGGCGCGCGCCTGCTGGCCGTCGTACGAGGCGGCGTACACCAGGCGCTTGCCGGCCGCGCGCACCGCGGCGAGCCGTGCGGCGAACGCCTCGTCGAGCGGCTGCAACGCGCGGACGAGCTCGCCGGCGTCCCGGGCGTGCAGCGCGGCCACGCTCACCCACGGCTCCACGCTCACGTCGTGCGGCTCGATCTCGATGCCGGCCGAGCGCAGAACGATCAGCAGTTTGCGCGCCACGTCCGCGCCCGACAGGTCGGCCGCGGGATTCGGTTCGGTGTAGCCGAGTGCATGCGCTTGGGCCACCGCCTGCGACAGGCGCACCCCGGCGTGCGCGCTGGCGAGCACGTAGGCGAGCGTGCCCGAGAGCGTGGCGCGCAGCGACACGAGCGCATCGCCACGCCGGCGCAGCGCGCGCACCGTGCTCAGCACGGGCAGGCCCGCGCCCACGGTGGTCGCCGCGCGCAGCGGTGCGCGCCGGGCCGCGCGCATGAGCGTGCGCCAGGTGGCCAGCGCGCCCGCGAGGCCGTGCTTGTTGGCGGTCACCACTCCGATGCCGCGTTCGAGTAGCCCGGCATGCCGCGCGGCCACCGCCTCGCTCGCCGTGCAGTCCACGAACAAGAGTGGTGCGGTGGACCCGTGCAGTGCTCGCAGCAGTGCCGAGAGCGGCCGCGCGGCCGCGTGCTCGAGCTGCCCCGCGATGAGCCGCGGGTCGAGCCCGGTGCGATCGAGCACTGCGCCGCGCGTGTCGAACGCCGCCACCAGACGCAAGCACGGCGCGCCGCTCGTGCGCGGGCAGGCAACACAGACCGAAGGGCAGGCCCCAATCATCACGCTGGAACAAGCCGTCGCCGGGGCGCTCGGCGAAAACCGACAGATCAAAAGTTTCACCATCGAAGTCGCCAAATACGACGACAAGCTGGCGGCGCTGCGCACCAAGCGGTTGCCCGAAATCA
>JBEBGT010000588.1:0-2594 GCA_040081365.1 Candidatus Eiseniibacteriota bacterium
GAGTGCTCGCGCCGCGCGCAGCAGCACGGGCTCGGCATCGGCCGGCCCCAGCAGCTGCACGGCCACCGGCAACCCCGCCGGCGCCACACCCATCGGCACGGTGAGCCCCGGGATACCCGCGAGGTTCGCGCCGATCGTGAACACGTCCGACAGGTACATGGCCAGCGGGTCGTCCGACTTCTCGCCCAATCGGAACGGCAGCGAGGGCGTGGCGGGCAGCAGCATGAAATCACAGTCCGCGAACGCGCGCGCATACTCGCGCACGATGAGCGTGCGCGCCTTCTGGGCCTTCTCGTAGAACGCGTCGTGGTAGCCGGCCGAGAGCGCGAACGTGCCGAGCAGGATGCGGCGTTGCACTTCGGGTCCGAAGCCCTCGCCGCGCGTGCGGGCGTACAGCCCGAGCAGGTCGTCGGCGGCCGCGCGATGGCCGTAGCGCACCCCGTCGAAGCGCGCCAGGTTGCTGCTCGCCTCCGCCGTCGCGAGCAGGTAGTACGTGGCGACCGCGTACGTGCCGGGCATGAACGTGAACGGCACGCGCACCGCGCCGGCGCGTTCGAGCGCCGCGGCGGACCGCTCGAGTGCGGCGACGATCGTGTCGTCGACGCCCTGCGCCCACAGGTTCGCGGGCCAGCCGAAGCGCAGCCCCTGCACGCCCGCGTCCCAGTGCGACACATCGGGTGCCGGCGAGGTGCGCGTGCTGGCGTCGAATGCGTCGGGCCCGGCGAGTGCGGCGTACGTCGTGGCGACATCCTCGACGTGGCGCGCGAGCACACCGACCTGATCGAGCGACGAACCGAACGCCACCACGCCGTAGCGCGAGAAGCGGCCGTACGTGGGCTTGAGCCCGTACACGCCACAGAACGCCGCCGGCTGGCGCACCGAGCCGCCCGTGTCGCTTCCGAGCGCGACCGGCACGAGGCCGTAGGCGACCGCGGCCGCGGGACCGCCCGACGAACCGCCCGCGACCCGCGCCAGGTCCCAGGGATTGCGCGTCGGGCCGTAGGCGCTGTACTCGGTCGACGAGCCCATCGCGAACTCGTCCATGTTGCCCTTGCCCACCACGACCGCGCCCGCCGCGCGCAGCCGCGCGACCACCGTGGCGTCATAGGGTGCGCGCCAGCCGGCCAGGATGCGCGAGCCGCACGTGGTCGGGAAGTCCGTGCTGCACAAGTTGTCCTTGAGCAGCACCGGCACGCCGGCCAGCGAGCCGTCCCGCCGCGCGCGCTCGGCATTGTCGTGGCGCTGGGCGGCATCGGTGTGCACAACCGCGTTCACGTCGCGCTCCCAGCGCGCAGCCGCTTCGTCGAAGCCGGACTGCATCGCGGCACCGCTCGCGAGTGTGCCGGCACGCACGGCGGCGGCGACGGACGCCGCGGACCGCTGCCAGGGCAAGGGCGCGCTCACGGCTCGAGGTTCTCCACCACCGGCGGCCCCAGGAAGAAGCCGTGTTCGGACTCCGGCGCGTTCGCGGTCGCGGTCTCGGCATCGAACGTGCGGCCGTCGGGCTCGTCGGCACGCAGTGGCGCGTCGGCCGGCGCGAACACGGTCGGCTCGCAACCACTCAGGTCGAGCTCGTCGAGCGTGGCCGCGAACTCCAGCACCTGCGAGAGCTGCTCGGCCACGCGGGCGAGTGCCGCCTCGGGCAGCTCGAGCCGCGCCAGCTCGGCGATGCGAGCCGCCTCGTCGCGATCAATCCGCATCGCCCGCCCCGCTCACGAAGCGCGCCAACACCTTCTTGATCGCCCCGGTGAAACGCACCGTCAGCTTCATGTCGGGCCCGTCGCCCTCGGCCTCGATCACCGTGCCCGCGCCGAACTTCTCGTGCACGACCCGCTTGCCGATCGCGCGCTTGGCGTTGGCGCTGCGCCCGCCCGCGACCGTCGGGATGACCATCGGCTCCTTGTCGCCCGGGTCGCCCGGATCCCAGTCCGCGCCCTCGACCTGCGCGAACGAGCGCGTCGCACTCCCGTTCGTGGGCTTCAAGTAGCGCCGCTCGCCCCCACTGTGGCCGCCACCGGTGCGCGCCCCACCGCGATCCGACCAGGTGCCCGCGGTCTCCTCGCGCTCGACCAGATGCTCGGGGATCTCGTTCACGAAGCGCGACACGGCCGTGCCGAACGAGCCGTCGTAGCGCCGGCGGTAAGCGGCCGCCGTGAGCAGCACCTCATCGCGCGCGCGGGTGAGCGCCACGTAGAACAGACGCCGCTCCTCCTCGAGCTGCGTGCCCGAGTCGAACGAGGAGGCGTGCGGCATGAGCCCCTCCTCGAGCCCGGCCACCACCACGGCGTCGAACTCGAGGCCCTTGGCGTTGTGCACGGTGAGCAGCAGGACGCGATCGCCCTCGGTGGTGCGGTCGGCGTCCGTGAGCAGCGCGCACTCGGAGAGCCACGCCAGCAAGCTGCCCCCGCCCGGCTCGCCCGAGTGCATCGCGGCGAAGTGCGCGGCCGCGACGCCGAGTTCCTCGACGTTCGCGCGGCGCTCGCGCAGGTCCTCTTCGCCCGCGGCATCCAGGTGCTGGCGAGCCTCTGGCAGCAGCGGGAATCGGCCCTCGGGTATGTGCGCGCCGAGGACATCGGCCAACTCTACGGCACGGT